>NZ_JBCEWQ010000483.1:0-220 GCF_038448545.1 Streptomyces sp. CLV115 | reverse complement strand
CCCCCCCCCCCCCCCCCCCCCCCCCCCCCCCCCCCCCCCCCCCCCCCCCCCCCCCCCCCCCCCCCCCCCCCCCCCCCCCCCCCCCCCCCCCCGCCCCCCCCCCCCCCCCCCCCCCCCCCCCCCCCCCGCCCCCCCCCCCCCCCCCCCCCCCCCCCCCCCCCCCCCCCCCCCCCCCCCCCCCCCCCCCCCCCCCCCCCCCCCCCCCCCCCCCCCCCCCCCC
>NZ_JBCEWQ010000482.1:0-255 GCF_038448545.1 Streptomyces sp. CLV115 | reverse complement strand
TGATGTCGTTGACGAACTCGGTTTCGATCCAGCGGGTGTGGACGTGGAACGGTTCGCTGGTGAAGGCGGGGTCGGTGACGACGGCGCGGTGGAAGGGGATGGCGGTGGCCATGCCTTCGACGTTGAACTCGGCCAGTGCGCGGGCGGCGCGCTGGAGTGCCTGTTCGCGGGTCGCGCCGGTCACGACGAGTTTGGCGAGCAGGGAGTCCCAGGCGGGGCCGATGACGGAGCCGGATTCGACGCCGGCGTCGAGGC
>NZ_JBCEWQ010000481.1:0-255 GCF_038448545.1 Streptomyces sp. CLV115 | reverse complement strand
CCCGGTGAAATGCAGGTGCAGGTGGGCCTTGGGCAACAGCCGTACATCACGCTCCATTCCAAGATCCTGCCGCACATCCGGG
Organism: Streptomyces sp. CLV115; assembly: GCF_038448545.1. NCBI lineage: Bacteria > Bacillati > Actinomycetota > Actinomycetes > Kitasatosporales > Streptomycetaceae > Streptomyces > Streptomyces sp. CLV115. The sequence goes on along the minus strand of NZ_JBCEWQ010000481.1, from coordinate 173 downwards.
GTCGAGCGGTAGCCGCTTTCCCCATCGGGTTGGCCCCCGAACGCGAGACGTACTAGGCCCTGGCCTCGCCCAGCAGCTTCTGGAGCCGCGAGACGCCCTCGACGAGGTCGTCGTCGCCCAGCGCGTACGAGAGCCGCAGGTAGCCCGGCGTGCCGAAGGCCTCGCCCGGTACG
>NZ_JBCEWQ010000480.1:0-255 GCF_038448545.1 Streptomyces sp. CLV115 | reverse complement strand
AGGAGACCGCGGAGCGGCGGGGGCGGTCGGTCCGGGGCCAGGGGCGTTGTTCGGTGAGGAGTTCCACGGCTCCGCTGGTCCAGTCGACGTGCGGGGTGGGCTCGTCGATGTGGAGGGTTCTGGGCAGGGTGCCGTGGCGCATGGCCATGACCATCTTGATGACGCTGGCGACGCCGGCGGCGGCCTGGGTGTGACCGATGTTCGACTTCAGCGAGCCGAGCCACAGGGGATTGTCCTGCTGGTGGGCCTGGCCGT
>NZ_JBCEWQ010000479.1:0-255 GCF_038448545.1 Streptomyces sp. CLV115 | reverse complement strand
ATGAGTACGGTGCGACCGAGGGTTCGGTGGCGAACGTGATGAGCCTGACGACACAGCCCGATCCGCACGGGGGCACCACGACGCTGGGCCGGCCGGTCACGAACACCACCGCTTACGTCGTCGATCATCACAACCAGCCCGCACCCGTCGGGATCCCCGGCCACGCCCTGCTGGGCGGTATCTGTCTGGCCCGGCACTACCACAACCGGCCCGACCTCACCCACGAACGCTTCACCCCCAACCCCCTCACTCCGC
>NZ_JBCEWQ010000478.1:0-255 GCF_038448545.1 Streptomyces sp. CLV115 | reverse complement strand
TCAACGTCGAAGGCATGGCCACCGCCATCCCCTTCCACCGCGCCGTCGTCACCGACCCCGCCTTCACCAGCGAACCGTTCCACGTCCACACCCGCTGGATCGAAACCGAGTTCGTCAACGACATCAAGCCCTTCACCGCCACCGCCGACACCGAGACCGAGGAAGAAGCCGGCCGCGAGACCGTCGTGGTCGAGGTCGGCGGCAAACGCCTGGAGGTCTCCCTGCCCTCCTCACTCGGCATGAGCCTGGCCCGCA
>NZ_JBCEWQ010000477.1:0-255 GCF_038448545.1 Streptomyces sp. CLV115 | reverse complement strand
GTCCGCGAGCGCCTCGATCAACGCGAAGTTCTCCGCACCGTTGACCCCACGCCCGCCCGAGACCACGATCGCGGCCTCCGTCAGCTCCGGACGCCCCGTCGACTCCCGCGGCGTACGCGCAACGACCTTCGTACCCGTCGCCTGCGCCGAGAACGCCACCGCCAGGGTCTCCACCGCACCCGCCGCCCCGGCCGCCTCGACCGGCGCCGAGTTCGGCTTCACCGTGATCACCGGCGTACCCCGCGACACCCGCGA
>NZ_JBCEWQ010000476.1:0-255 GCF_038448545.1 Streptomyces sp. CLV115 | reverse complement strand
CTGTCCATCATCCAGGGCCGCAAGGTCGCGGTGATCGGTTACGGCAGCCAGGGCCACGCCCACGCGCTGTCGCTCCGTGACTCGGGTGTCGACGTCCGTGTCGGTCTGCACGAGGGCTCGAAGTCCAAGGCGAAGGCCGAGGAGCAGGGCCTGCGCGTGGTGACGCCGTCCGAGGCGGCCGCCGAGGCGGACGTCATCATGATCCTGGTCCCGGACCCGATCCAGGCCCAGGTCTACGAGGAGTCCGTCAAGGAC
>NZ_JBCEWQ010000475.1:0-255 GCF_038448545.1 Streptomyces sp. CLV115 | reverse complement strand
CGCCAGTACGAGGAGGGCCGCGGCGTCCCGTGCATCGTGGCCGTCGAGCAGGACCCCTCGGGCAACGGCCTGGCGCTGGCCCTGTCGTACGCGAAGGGCATCGGCGGCACCCGGGCGGGCGTCATCAAGACGACGTTCACCGAGGAGACCGAGACCGACCTGTTCGGTGAGCAGGCCGTTCTGTGCGGTGGTACCGCCGCTCTGGTGAAGGCCGGTTTCGAGACGCTGACCGAGGCCGGTTACCAGCCGGAGATC
>NZ_JBCEWQ010000474.1:0-255 GCF_038448545.1 Streptomyces sp. CLV115 | reverse complement strand
TCACCGTGATCACCGGCGTACCCCGCGACACCCGCGACCGCGTCGTGAACGACGCCGCGAACACCGCCTGCGTGGCCACCGGACCCTCCTCACCGGCCTCCAGATCCACCGCATCGGTGATCAGACCCGAACCGATCCGCACCGCGAGCCGCGCCGCGATCTCCTTGCCCTCCGCCGACGACGGCACCAGCACCGCCACCGGCGACACCGCCTCGAACGCCGCCTGCAACGCATCCACCTTCGGCACGACCAGAT
>NZ_JBCEWQ010000473.1:0-255 GCF_038448545.1 Streptomyces sp. CLV115 | reverse complement strand
CCTCGTCCGACCCGATCCCCAGATCGTCCAGATCCCACGACACGACCGGCTTCTTCTTCGCCGCCATGATCCCCTTGAACGACGGATACCGCGCCTCACCCGACTGGTCCGTCACCGACACCACCGCAGGCAACGAAGCCTCCAGCTGCTCCGAAGCACTGTCACCGTCACGACGGCCCCGCACCACCCCGTCCCCGACCGACACCTCGGACAGCAACGTCACCTGCGGCACACCCAGACGCTCCGCCAGCAACG
>NZ_JBCEWQ010000472.1:0-255 GCF_038448545.1 Streptomyces sp. CLV115 | reverse complement strand
CACGAGCTGAAGCTCATCGTGGACCTGATGTACGAGGGCGGCCTGGAGAAGATGCGCTGGTCGATCTCGGAGACCGCCGAGTGGGGCGACTACGTCACCGGCCCGCGGATCATCACCGACGCCACCAAGGCCGAGATGAAGAAGGTCCTCGCCGAGATCCAGGACGGCACCTTCGCCAAGGCCTGGATGGCCGAGTACCACAACGGCCTGCCCAAGTACAACGAGTACAAGAAGGCCGACAGCGACCACCTCCTG
>NZ_JBCEWQ010000471.1:0-255 GCF_038448545.1 Streptomyces sp. CLV115 | reverse complement strand
TGTCACCCTGCTCCTGATCACCCGAACCGAACGCCTGCTCCATCCCCGACTGACCACCCAGCAGAGCCGACAACGAACCGTTCAACGCCGCCGTGATCTCGTCCGAACGACCCTTGAACGAGTCGAAAGCCGCCCGCCCCGCACCGTTGAACTTCCCCTCCAACGGCGCCGCCGCCTCCAACAACTGGCGAATCAACGTCCCCAGATCATCACTCGACCCACGCGACTTCGACGACAGACTCGTCAGAACCTGCG
>NZ_JBCEWQ010000470.1:0-257 GCF_038448545.1 Streptomyces sp. CLV115 | reverse complement strand
GACGGGGCGGTCGGTGTTCGAGCACCGTGCGGTGGTGCTCGGCAGTGACCGGGAGGAGTTGCTTGCGGGTCTGCGGGCCCTGGTGGAGGACCGGCCCGTCGCGGATGTGATCCGTGGCCGGGCCTCGCAGGCCGTTGGTGTGGCGTTGCTGTTCTCGGGTCAGGGCAGTCAGCGTGCGGGGATGGGCCGTGAGCTGTATGAGGCGTTCCCGGTGTTCGCGGCGGCGTTCGACGAGGCCTGTGTCTTCCTGGACCGTG
>NZ_JBCEWQ010000469.1:0-258 GCF_038448545.1 Streptomyces sp. CLV115 | reverse complement strand
TCGCCTTACGAGTCGCACGACGACGCGTACGCGCCGGCGCCGCCTCCACGACCTCGGCCTCGGCCTCCGGCTCGGCAACCGGCACAGCGGCCTCGGCCACCTCGGCGGCCTGCGGCGCACCCGCCGGGGCCGTCGCCTTACGAGTCGCACGACGACGCGTACGCGCCGGCGCCGCCTCCACGACCTCGGCCTCGGCCTCCGGCTCGGCAACCGGCACAGCGGCCTCGGCCACCTCGGCGGCCTGCGGCGCACCCGCCG
>NZ_JBCEWQ010000468.1:0-263 GCF_038448545.1 Streptomyces sp. CLV115 | reverse complement strand
CGCGGAGTCGTAGAGCTCCGGGATCTCCTGAAGTGTGCGTGCGACCTTCAGCCCGCGTCCGCCGCCGCCGAAGGCGGCCTTGATCGCGATCGGCAGCCCGTTCTCCTCGGCGAACGCCACGACCTCGCCGGCACCCCCGACCGGGTCGGGGGTGCCCGCGACCAGCGGGGCCCCGGCACGCTGCGCGATGTGCCGGGCGGCGACCTTGTCGCCGAGGTCCCGGATCGCCTGCGGCGGCGGGCCGATCCAGGTCAGCCCGGCAT
>NZ_JBCEWQ010000467.1:0-272 GCF_038448545.1 Streptomyces sp. CLV115 | reverse complement strand
GGGTCTTGAGCGTGCTACTGAAACGCCCTGTTCGGACTCGCTTTCGCTACGGCTTCCCCACACGGGTTAACCTCGCAACACACCGCAAACTCGCAGGCTCATTCTTCAAAAGGCACGCAGTCACGACATACAAGCAAGCTTGCATGCGACGCTCCCACGGCTTGTAGGCACACGGTTTCAGGTACTATTTCACTCCGCTCCCGCGGTACTTTTCACCATTCCCTCACGGTACTATCCGCTATCGGTCACCAGGGAATATTTAGGCTTAGCGG
>NZ_JBCEWQ010000466.1:0-274 GCF_038448545.1 Streptomyces sp. CLV115 | reverse complement strand
GGGTCTTGAGCGTGCTACTGAAACGCCCTGTTCGGACTCGCTTTCGCTACGGCTTCCCCACACGGGTTAACCTCGCAACACACCGCAAACTCGCAGGCTCATTCTTCAAAAGGCACGCAGTCACGACTGCATGTGCAAGCACACACAGCGACGCTCCCACGGCTTGTAGGCACACGGTTTCAGGTACTATTTCACTCCGCTCCCGCGGTACTTTTCACCATTCCCTCACGGTACTATCCGCTATCGGTCACCAGGGAATATTTAGGCTTAGCGG
>NZ_JBCEWQ010000465.1:0-285 GCF_038448545.1 Streptomyces sp. CLV115 | reverse complement strand
CGACCCTGAACGTCTACCAGGGCGGCGAGGTCGCGAAGACCATCGTCGGCGCCAAGCCGAAGGCCGCGATCGTCCGCGACCTTGAGGCCTTCCTCGGCTAGGCACACCGCACGCCGATGTTTCACGTGAAACGGGTCCATCCCTCGGGGGATGGACCCGTTTCACGTTGCCAGGAACTCTCGGATCCTCATGGTTCTTCGATCGTCCTGCGATCCCGGATCACAGCGGCCTGAGCGCCGGCTCCTTCTGCACTGCGCCCAGCAGCCGGTCCAGTGCCAGTTCGAC
>NZ_JBCEWQ010000464.1:0-286 GCF_038448545.1 Streptomyces sp. CLV115 | reverse complement strand
AGCGGCATCGCCGCTGGTCAGCCGATGGAACGTGGCAGATGCTGCTGTCTCGCATCCAGGCTGCCGAGGACGCGGTGGGCGCGATCGACTGGGACGTGTCGGTGGACTCGACAGCGGTGCGAGCCCACCAGCACGCCGCCGGCGCGAGGAAAGCGGCCGCGGCCGCCGTTCCTCAAAAGGGGGCCGGGCGGGGGACGAACCAGGCCGATCCGGTCTTGCGGAAACTGGCCGCCCGGCTGGAGGCGGTGGTCAGGTCGGCGAGTGTCTGGGGCGTTCCCGCGGAGGG
>NZ_JBCEWQ010000463.1:0-287 GCF_038448545.1 Streptomyces sp. CLV115 | reverse complement strand
CTCGCAGGGCATCGCGCCGGTCGGGCGGATCGACGCCAAGGAATTCGTGGTGGACGAGGAGCTGATGCGGCGGATCGGGCGGGCGTACGACGGCGCGCGGTGGGACACCGTCTGACGCACCCCGGCCCCGGTGCGGTCGGCGACCGAACCGGGGCCGGGGCCCGGCCGTGTGCGGGCTACTTCTCCCAGCCCACCGTCTCGGGGAGCGGGCTGTGGAAGATGGTGGCGCCGACGTTGGCGAGGCCCTTCTTCACGCTGTACGTCGAGGGGCCGCTGAACAACGGCAG
>NZ_JBCEWQ010000462.1:0-311 GCF_038448545.1 Streptomyces sp. CLV115 | reverse complement strand
CGTTGCTGTTCTCGGGTCAGGGCAGTCAGCGTGCGGGGATGGGCCGTGAGCTGTATGAGGCGTTCCCGGTGTTCGCGGCGGCGTTCGACGAGGCCTGTGTCTTCCTGGACCGTGAGCTGGGCCGGGAACTGGGCCAGGGTTCGGTGGGGTCGTTGCGGGACGTGGTGTTCACCCGTCCCGGTGACGAGGCTGCGGGTTTGCTGGATGAGACGGTGTTCACGCAGGCCGGTCTGTTCGCGGTGGAGTCGGCTCTGTTCGCGTTGGTGTCGTGGCTGGGAGTGCGTCCGGACGCGGTGATGGGGCATTCGGTG
>NZ_JBCEWQ010000461.1:0-318 GCF_038448545.1 Streptomyces sp. CLV115 | reverse complement strand
CCCGGATGGTGTGGGGGTGTGGCCTCCGGTGGGTGCGGTGCGGGTTGATTCGTCGGGGTTGTACGGGGCGTTGGCGGTGGCGGGTTATGAGTACGGGCCGGTGTTCCAGGGTGTGGAGGCGGTCTGGCGGCGTGGTGAGGAGGTGTTCGCCCGGGTCGTGCTCGGTGAGGAGGAGTGCGGTGGGGTGGGGGCGTTCGGGGTGCATCCGGCGTTGCTGGATGCGGCGTTGCATGCGGGGTTGTTGCCCGGGGACGGTTCGGGGCTGGTGGCTCCGAGGTTGCCGTTCGTGTGGTCGGGTGTGCGGTTGCATGCGACGGG
>NZ_JBCEWQ010000460.1:0-325 GCF_038448545.1 Streptomyces sp. CLV115 | reverse complement strand
TACGGCACCTCGCCGCGTTGTCGGAACGTCCACATACATCCAGTATGTGGACGTCCCTCCGCCTTGCGATGCACCGCATCTGACGCCGCACGCTGTTCCACCAGGAATTGCGGGACAGCCCTTAGACACCTCCACCACACCGGAGGTCTTCGCCATGATCAAGACCCAGCAGTGTCAACAACGCTCGTGATCAATACACCTAGTACTGCAACGGTGCTTGCCGTGACTGATGGCCAGGTCGGTCGTTGGTGTGGTTGTGGGTGGGGACCTTGCTGATGTCAGGTTGTGGGCGAGTGAACTGGAAGCTGTGCATGAGCGGTTCGTG
>NZ_JBCEWQ010000459.1:0-342 GCF_038448545.1 Streptomyces sp. CLV115 | reverse complement strand
GGGGTTCGTAACCCTGCTGGGGCGCGGGGGCCTGGTACTGCTGCACCGGCGGCGCGGCGGGGCGTCCGCCGCCGGTCTGCGCAGGCGCTCCGGCGCCGCCCGACGGATCGACGACGGCCTCGATCTTCCACTGCGCGTTGAAGCGCTCGGCCAGCGCCTGCCGCAGCACTTCCTCGCTGCCGCTGCTCGCGAAGTTGTCCCGCGCGCCCGCGTTGAGGAAGCCGATCTGCAGGGTGGTGCCGTCGAAGCCGGTCACCTGGGCGTTCTGGCTGAGCAGGATCCAGGTGAAGCGGCGGCGGTTCTTCACCGCCTCCAGGATGTCCGGCCACATGTTCCGCACCT
>NZ_JBCEWQ010000458.1:0-342 GCF_038448545.1 Streptomyces sp. CLV115 | reverse complement strand
TGATGACGCCCGCCCGGGTGCCGCCGATGCCCTTCGCGTACGACAGGGCCAGCGCCAGGCCGTTGCCCGAGGGGTCCTGCTCGACGGCCACGATGCACGGGACGCCGCGGCCCTCCTCGTACTGGCGGCGGACCAGGTGGCCCGGACCCTTCGGCGCGACCATGCAGACGTCGACGTTGGCCGGCGGCTTGATGAAGTCGAAGCGGATGTTCAGGCCGTGGCCGAAGAACAGCGCGTCGCCGTCCTTGAGGTTGTCCTTGACGGACTCCTCGTAGACCTGGGCCTGGATCGGGTCCGGGACCAGGATCATGATGACGTCCGCCTCGGCGGCCGCCTCGGACG
>NZ_JBCEWQ010000457.1:0-346 GCF_038448545.1 Streptomyces sp. CLV115 | reverse complement strand
CTGCCGACCTATCCGTTCCAGCACGAGGACTTCTGGCTCCACCCCACCCCCCGCACCGACCTCACCGGAGCCGGACTCACCACCACGGACCACCCCCTCCTCACCGCCGCCATCGACCTCGCCGACACCGGCCACCTCATCCTCACCGGACGCCTCACCACCACAGACCACCCCTGGCTCACCCACCACACCATCGCCGGCACCACCCTCCTGCCCGGCACCGCCTTCGTCGACCTCGCCCTCCACACCGCCCACCGCACCGGCTGCACCACCATCGAAGACCTCACCCTCGAAACCCCCCTCCCCCTCACCGACCAACCCCTCCAAATCCAAGCCGTAGCCGGAC
>NZ_JBCEWQ010000456.1:0-352 GCF_038448545.1 Streptomyces sp. CLV115 | reverse complement strand
TCGGCGCCGAAACCGGCAACAACGGCTCGATCAGCAACCACAGTTCGTCCGAAACGATCCACGGTCGGGAGTTCCTCTTCGCCACGAACGGACCAACGAGCAACCAAGCCGACAGTCACATGATCAACAGCTTCTGTTAGGACCTCTAACTGATCGTTTCAGAATGAAGTTCGGAGTCGTCTCAAACAGATAATGCTGCAGGCGAGTTGGAGTAGGCCAAGGTGAAGGTCGGCGCGTATCTCGTAGCGGATCCGGAGCCGCTTGAACTGGTGGAGCCAGGCGAATGTGCGCTCGACGACCCAGCGGGTCTTTCCCAGGCCGGAGCCGTGGGCTGTTCCTTTCCGGGCGATCT
>NZ_JBCEWQ010000455.1:0-352 GCF_038448545.1 Streptomyces sp. CLV115 | reverse complement strand
CGGCCCGAACCGCTCCGGCAGATCCCGCCACTGCACGCCGGTCCGCACCCGGTAGAGAACCCCGTTGATGACCCGGCGGTGGTCGCTCCACCGACCTCCACGCGCACCACCAGGGGGTAAGAACGACCCCAGCCGATCCCACTCCGCACTCGTCAGATCACCACGGCCCATACAGTCAGCCTGTCCCCAACACCCCGACTGTGTCAGGAGATCCGAGAAACAGTGCCTAGTACTGCAACGGTGCTTGCCGTGACTGATGGCCAGGTCGGTCGTTGGTGTGGTTGTGGGTGGGGACCTTGCTGATGTCAGGTTGTGGGCGAGTGAACTGGAAGCTGTGCATGAGCGGTTCGTG
>NZ_JBCEWQ010000454.1:0-354 GCF_038448545.1 Streptomyces sp. CLV115 | reverse complement strand
ACACCGCCGCTGTCACCACCCGCGAAGACACCCCCGGGGACAAGCGTCTGGTCGCCTACGTCGTTCCCACCCCGGGACACGCCCCCGAGGCGTCGGAACTCCGTACGCATCTCCAGCGGCAGCTGCCGGACTACATGGTCCCCAGCACCTACCTCACCCTCGACCACCTGCCCCTGACACCCAACGGGAAGGTCGACACCAAGGCCCTTCCCGCGCCGGACGGCCACCGCCCCGAACTCGCCACCACCTACACCGCACCCCGCAACTCGACCGAAGAGATCATCACCGGCGTGTGGTCCGACGTCCTCGGCATCGACACCATCGGCATCCACGACAACTTCTTCGAACTGGGCG
>NZ_JBCEWQ010000453.1:0-367 GCF_038448545.1 Streptomyces sp. CLV115 | reverse complement strand
ATCCGGAGCCGCTTGAACTGGTGGAGCCAGGCGAATGTGCGCTCGACGACCCAGCGGGTCTTTCCCAGGCCGGAGCCGTGGGCTGTTCCTTTCCGGGCGATCTTCGGTGTGATGCCGCGGGCCCGGATGAGGCGGCGGTACTTGTCGTAGTCGTAGCCGCGGTCGGCGAACAGCCGGCCCGGCCGGTGCCTCGGCCGCCCGCGGACCCCGCGGATGCGGGGTATCGCGTCCAGCAGCGGCATCAGCTGAGTGACGTCGTGACGATTTCCGCTGGTCAGCGAGACGGCGAGCGGGGTGCCGTGCCGGTCGACGATCAGGTGGTGCTTGCTGCCCGGACGGGCGCGGTCGACCGGCGAAGGTCCGGTGT
>NZ_JBCEWQ010000452.1:0-381 GCF_038448545.1 Streptomyces sp. CLV115 | reverse complement strand
CGGACTTCACGGCCGATGGTGTGGCGGACGAGTACCACGGCAAGGAAATGCGGTGGAACCGTTCCTCGCAGGAGGTCAAGAACATCATCCAGCTGCTGAAGACGACGCTGGAGAAGAACGACGGCACCGCGCAGCACACGATCACGCGCGCGAAGGCAGCCGTCGACAACATCGGCTGACCCGTCCGGGCGGCCCGCCTGAGGCGGGTTCAGGGGTCGGGGCGGTAACGGGGAGCATGAGGTAAGAGCATGACCGGGTGGGATCTGAAGCCGCAGGGCATTCAGGGTGTGCTGAAGACGACGGGTGAGGTCGCGTCGAAGATCCAGACGCATGCGACGTCGTACGGGGATCATCTGACGTCGGCGGCGTCGAGTGCGGGCA
>NZ_JBCEWQ010000451.1:0-381 GCF_038448545.1 Streptomyces sp. CLV115 | reverse complement strand
CATTACTGAACGTCGTCCGCGTACTGCTCGTACTCAGCAACCGGGCAACCAACTGCGGGGCAAGACTCTCACCACCGGCCACGATGGTGGTGATGTGATGACGTGCGCCACGGGTCTCCAGATGCGCAGCAAGAACCTCCAGATGAGAAGGCGTCGCCTTCAGGAAACCGATCGGGGTATCGGTGCAGATCAGATCGATCGCCGCATCGAACGCCGTCACATCCGGCCCCGTGACAGGAATGACAAGCTGCTGACCCTGGATCAGAGGCAGGAACAACGCCGTGATCGTCAGATCGAACGTCACCGACGAATACAGAACCGAACCGACCCCACCCGGAACACGGACCGGGTAGTTCTCGTCGCACCAGTGCAGATAATTCA
>NZ_JBCEWQ010000450.1:0-396 GCF_038448545.1 Streptomyces sp. CLV115 | reverse complement strand
TGTCGGCGAGGTCGATGGCGGCGGTGAGGAGGGGGTGGTCCGTGGTGGTGAGTCCGGCTCCGGTGAGGTCGGTGCGGGGGGTGGGGTGGAGCCAGAAGTCCTCGTGCTGGAACGGATAGGTCGGCAGACCGATCCTCCGGCCGGCTCCGAGGAGCGGGGACCAGTCGGTCTCCGTCCCGGAGGCGAACACCGCCGCCAGCGCACGCGGCACCGTCCGGACCTCACCCTTGTCCCTCTGCAACACACACGCCGCCACCACAGTGCCCCGACCGTCCAGAGCATCACGGACCAAAGACGTCAGAACCGGATCGGGGCCCAGCTCCAGGAAAGTGGTGATGCCATGAGTATGGAGAGCCTCGATGCCGTCGTGGAACCGGACCGCCGCCCGGATGTGCC
>NZ_JBCEWQ010000449.1:0-412 GCF_038448545.1 Streptomyces sp. CLV115 | reverse complement strand
CAAGACTCTCACCACCGGCCACGATGGTGGTGATGTGATGACGTGCGCCACGGGTCTCCAGATGCGCGGCAAGAACCTCCAGATGAGAAGGCGTCGCCTTCAGGAAACCGATCGGGGTATCGGTGCAGATCAGATCGATCGCCGCATCGAACGCCGTCTCATCCGGCCCCGTGACAGGAATGACAAGCTGCTGACCCTGGATCAGAGGCAGGAACAACGCCGTGATCGTCAGATCGAACGTCACCGACGAATACAGAACCGAACCGATACCCCCGGGAACGCCGGCCGGGTAGTTCTCGTCGCACCAGTGCAGATAATTCACCACACCCCGATGCTCCAGAGCAACACCCTTCGGCCTGCCCGTCGAACCCGACGTATAGATCACATACGCCAGATCATCCGGCGAAGCCAA
>NZ_JBCEWQ010000448.1:0-430 GCF_038448545.1 Streptomyces sp. CLV115 | reverse complement strand
CTCTTTGTTATTATCTCTGATACGGATGATACTTTTAACTTTGTAGTGTCTATTATGTATTCGCAGTTATTTAACTTGCTTTGTGATAAGGCGGATGATGAATATGGAGGACGATTACCTGTTCATGTAAGGTGCTTGCTTGATGAGTTTGCCAACATCGGCTTAATTCCTAAATTCGAGAAATTGATTGCAACAATCCGAAGCAGAGAGATTTCAGCAAGTATTATCTTGCAGGCACAATCTCAGCTAAAGGCAATCTACAAGGATAATGCAGATACCATTGTAGGTAACTGTGATAGCACCTTGTTTCTTGGCGGAAAGGAAAAGACAACACTTAAAGAACTATCTGAAACTCTGGGTAAGGAAACCATAGACCTGTATAACACTTCTGAAACACGCTCCAATGCTAATAGTTATGGACTCAATTACC
>NZ_JBCEWQ010000447.1:0-431 GCF_038448545.1 Streptomyces sp. CLV115 | reverse complement strand
CCAATATTCAGTTATAATCTTGTAAATTACATTTCAGGAGTCACGGAAATAAATTTTCTTCCGTATATTTTAACCACAATTGCAGGCGTTTTACCGGGAGTAATTGTATTTATTAATATTGGTGAAAATGTTTTAAATGTCGGAAGCAAAGAATTTTTTATCAGTCTTAGCTTCTTGCTTTTACTTGTTGTGATCTCTGCGATTATATCAAAATTGTTCTTAAAAAATGAACATGAAAAATAGTAGGTCGGTGAAGAAATGATATCGATAATTGTTCCAACATACAATGAAGAAAAAAATATTATACGATTTCAAGAAAATCTTAAAAATCTTAAAGGCGATTTTGAGGTTATATTTAGCGATGGATTTTCTTCCGACAATACATACGACATGATTGAGTTTGACAAAATTAGGGAAACTCGTTTCCGTTC
>NZ_JBCEWQ010000446.1:0-433 GCF_038448545.1 Streptomyces sp. CLV115 | reverse complement strand
TCTTTACCCTCGTCAGCGACGAAGGGCCGCGAGCCTATCGGTTGCTAGCTCAGATGCTCGTCGATGAGGTTGCCCTCAGCGACAACCCGACAGCTATGGCCATACGCATTGGTCAGCGTTGGGGTCGGCATCGCCGCGGCGACCTCATCGCAGTGCTCGATGACATGGGCTTCTCCCCGGCCGCAGAAGAGGGCGGCATCGTGCTGCGCCACTGTCCCTTCCTCGACCTGGCCCGCGATCACCCCCAGGTGGTGTGTTCCCTGCAGTGTGGGGTCGTCGAGGGTGTGACGGGGCAAGCCGCGACTATCGACGCTAACCCCGGAGTCGGGTGTGTGGTACACACCTGAGTGACGGATGCCCTTGAGGGGGATTAGGGGCAGAACCTCAGTCGCCTAGACCGGTTCCGACCTGACGGGCCGCCTTAACCCATGGG
>NZ_JBCEWQ010000445.1:0-440 GCF_038448545.1 Streptomyces sp. CLV115 | reverse complement strand
GACTACCCGGGTATCTAATCCTGTTTGCTCCCCACGCTTTCGCACCTCAGCGTCAGTATCGGGCCAGTGAGCCGCCTTCGCCACTGGTGTTCTTGCGAATATCTACGAATTTCACCTCTACACTCGCAGTTCCACTCACCTCTCCCGAACTCGAGACTCCCAGTATCGAAGGCAGTTCTGGAGTTGAGCTCCAGGATTTCACCACCGACTTAAGAGTCCGCCTACGTGCGCTTTACGCCCAGTGATTCCGAGCAACGCTAGCCCCCTTCGTATTACCGCGGCTGCTGGCACGAAGTTAGCCGGGGCTTATTCTTGCGGTACCGTCATTATCTTCCCGCACAAAAGAGCTTTACAACCCTAGGGCCTTCATCACTCACGCGGCATGGCTGGATCAGGCTTGCGCCCATTGTCCAATATTCCCCACTGCAGCCGCCCGTAGG
>NZ_JBCEWQ010000444.1:0-440 GCF_038448545.1 Streptomyces sp. CLV115 | reverse complement strand
GAAGAGCGCAGCCAAGAAGGCTTCGAAGAAGGCCGCCGACGCGGCCGAGGGGGGCGGCCGAGGCCGCCGGGAAGACGGGAGCCCACACGGTGGTAGCCAAGAAGAGCGCGGCCCGGACCCGCACGGCCGGCACGGGCGCCGCGCCCGTGCCCCCGGCCCGCGGGGTCGCCGCTACAGCCCCCGGCGAGCTGGCGGTCAGGCCGGGCGAGGATCCCTGCACCCCGGACGAGGTCGCCGAGGCGCGGACCGAGCTGAGCAGCGAGGCCATGCGGCTGCGCAGTGAACTGGAGGCCGCGAGCGGCGCGCTCGCCGGGCTGATGCGCGACTCCGGCGACGGCGCGGGTGACGACGAGGCGGACACCGGCACCAAGAACATCACCCGCGAGCACGACATGTCGCTCGCCGCCAACGCCCAGGAGATGCTGGAGCAGACCGAGCGG
>NZ_JBCEWQ010000443.1:0-440 GCF_038448545.1 Streptomyces sp. CLV115 | reverse complement strand
CCTACGGGCGGCTGCAGTGGGGAATATTGGACAATGGGCGAAAGCCTGATCCAGCCATGCCGCGTGAGTGATGAAGGCCCTAGGGTTGTAAAGCTCTTTCACCGGTGAAGATAATGACGGTAACCGGAGAAGAAGCCCCGGCTAACTTCGTGCCAGCAGCCGCGGTAATACGAAGGGGGCTAGCGTTGTTCGGAATTACTGGGCGTAAAGCGCACGTAGGCGGACTATTAAGTCAGGGGTGAAATCCCGGGGCTCAACCCCGGAACTGCCTTTGATACTGGTAGTCTCGAGTCCGAGAGAGGTGAGTGGAATTCCGAGTGTAGAGGTGAAATTCGTAGATATTCGGAGGAACACCAGTGGCGAAGGCGGCTCACTGGCTCGGTACTGACGCTGAGGTGCGAAAGCGTGGGGAGCAAACTGGATTAGATACCCCGGTAGTC
>NZ_JBCEWQ010000442.1:0-440 GCF_038448545.1 Streptomyces sp. CLV115 | reverse complement strand
CCTACGGGCGGCAGCAGTGGGGAATATTGGACAATGGGGGCAACCCTGATCCAGCCATGCCGCGTGAGTGATGACGGCCTTAGGGTTGTAAAGCTCTTTTACCCGGGACGATAATGACGGTACCGGGTGAATAAGCCCCGGCTAACTTCGTGCCAGCAGCCGCGGTAATACGAAGGGGGCTAGCGTTGCTCGGAATCACTGGGCGTAAAGGGCGCGTAGGCGGCTTGCCAAGTCGGGGGTGAAAGCCCGTGGCTCAACCACGGAATGGCCTTCGATACTGGCAGGCTTGAGACCGGAAGAGGACAGCGGAACTGCGAGTGTAGAGGTGAAATTCGTAGATATTCGCAAGAACACCAGTGGCGAAGGCGGCTGTCTGGTCCGGTTCTGACGCTGAGGCGCGAAAGTGTGGGGAGCAAACAGGATTAGATACCCCTGTAGTC
>NZ_JBCEWQ010000441.1:0-440 GCF_038448545.1 Streptomyces sp. CLV115 | reverse complement strand
GAACAAGGACCGCCGGCCCAAATTTTTTCCGCGCCGAAAGAAGAACGCACGCAGCGGTTTTTGAATCGTATACTGAATCCTTTGTAGGAGCCGAAGAAGAAGCGAAACACTGATTTCGCTCTTCTTTTTTTTGGCAGTTATGCTACAATGACAATTAATGAGATTTTATGAAAGAAGGGACCTCTTTGAAGCGGGAATTCGTGATGCGCTGGACGTTTTATTTTGCCGGTCTGTTGATTTTGTCTTTCGGGGTATCTTTAACCATTAAAGGAAAAGCTCTCGGCATCAGCCCTTGGGATGCCTTTCATTATGGGCTTTTTCAGCATTTCGGTCTTTCCGTCGGGCAATGGTCCATCGTGGTCGGCGCGGTGATCGTCGCTTTAACCTGCCTGTTCACGAGAACGCTCCCGAAAATCGGCGCCATCTTGAATATGCTGATG
>NZ_JBCEWQ010000440.1:0-440 GCF_038448545.1 Streptomyces sp. CLV115 | reverse complement strand
CCTACGGGAGGCTGCAGTGGGGAATCTTGGGCAATGGGGGCAACCCTGATCCAGCCATGCCGCGTGAGCGATGAAGGCCTTAGGGTTGTAAAGCTCTTTCAGCGGGGAAGATAATGACGGTACCCGCAGAAGAAGCCCCGGCTAACTCCGTGCCAGCAGCCGCGGTAATACGGAGGGTGCGAGCGTTGTCCGGAATCACTGGGCGTAAAGGGCGCGTAGGCGGCCTGGTAAGTAGGGGGTGAAATCCTGCGGCTTAACCGCAGGGCTGCCTTCTAAACTGTCAGGCTTGAGCACGGTAGAGGCAGATGGAATTCCCGGTGTAGCGGTGGAATGCGTAGAGATCGGGAAGAACATCAGTGGCGAAGGCGGTCTGCTGGGCCGTTGCTGACGCTGAGGCGCGACAGCGTGGGGAGCAAACAGGATTAGATACCCCAGTAGTC
>NZ_JBCEWQ010000439.1:0-440 GCF_038448545.1 Streptomyces sp. CLV115 | reverse complement strand
CCTACGGGGGGCAGCAGTGGGGAATATTGGACAATGGGCGAAAGCCTGATCCAGCAATGCCGCGTGAGTGATGAAGGCCTTAGGGTTGTAAAGCTCTTTTACCCGGGATGATAATGACAGTACCGGGAGAATAAGCTCCGGCTAACTCCGTGCCAGCAGCCGCGGTAATACGGAGGGAGCTAGCGTTGTTCGGAAATACTGGGCGTAAAGCGCACGTAGGCGGCGCAGCAAGTCAGGGGTGAAATCCCGGGGCTCAACCCCGGAACTGCCCTTGAAACTGCAGTGCTAGAATTCTGGAGAGGCGAGTGGAATTCCGAGTGTAGAGGTGAAATTCGTAGATATTCGGAAGAACACCAGTGGCGAAGGCGACTCGCTGGACAGACATTGACGCTGAGGTGCGAAAGCGTGGGGAGCAAACAGGATTAGATACCCCTGTAGTC
>NZ_JBCEWQ010000438.1:0-440 GCF_038448545.1 Streptomyces sp. CLV115 | reverse complement strand
CCTACGGGTGGCTGCAGTGGGGAATCTTGCACAATGGAGGCAACTCTGATGCAGCGACGCCGCGTGAGCGATGAAGCCCTTCGGGGTGTAAAGCTCTTTCGGCAGGGACGATAATGACGGTACCTGAAGAAGAAGCTGCGGCTAACTACGTGCCAGCAGCCGCGGTAATACGTAGGCAGCGAGCGTTGTTCGGAATTACTGGGCGTAAAGAGTGTGTAGGCGGTGCTCTAAGTTCGGTGTGAAATCTCCCGGCTTAACTGGGAGGGTGCGCCGGAAACTGGAGTGCTCGAGCGTGGGAGAGGAAAGCGGAATTCCTGGTGTAGCGGTGAAATGCGTAGATATCAGGAGGAACACCTGCGGTGTAGACGGCTTTCTGGACCATTGCTGACGCTGAGACACGAAAGCGTGGGTAGCAAACAGGATTAGATACCCGGGTAGTC
>NZ_JBCEWQ010000437.1:0-440 GCF_038448545.1 Streptomyces sp. CLV115 | reverse complement strand
CCTACGGGGGGCAGCAGTGGGGAATATTGGACAATGGGCGCAAGCCTGATCCAGCCATGCCGCGTGAGTGATGAAGGCCCTAGGGTTGTAAAGCTCTTTTGTCCGGGAAGATAATGACTGTACCGGAAGAATAAGCCCCGGCTAACTTCGTGCCAGCAGCCGCGGTAATACGAAGGGGGCTAGCGTTGCTCGGAATCACTGGGCGTAAAGGGCGCGTAGGCGGATCTTTAAGTCGGGGGTGAAAGCCCAGGGCTCAACCCTGGAATTGCCTTCGATACTGGAGATCTCGAGACCGGAAGAGGTAAGTGGAACTGCGAGTGTAGAGGTGAAATTCGTAGATATTCGCAAGAACACCAGTGGCGAAGGCGGCTTACTGGTCCGGTTCTGACGCTGAGGCGCGAAAGCGTGGGGAGCAAACAGGATTAGATACCCGAGTAGTC
>NZ_JBCEWQ010000435.1:0-440 GCF_038448545.1 Streptomyces sp. CLV115 | reverse complement strand
GACTACAAGGGTATCTAATCCTGTTTGCTCCCCACGCTTTCGCGCCTCAGCGTCAGAACCGGACCAGTCAGCCGCCTTCGCCACTGGTGTTCTTGCGAATATCTACGAATTTCACCTCTACACTCGCAGTTCCACTAACCTCTTCCGGTCTCAAGCCAAACAGTATCGAAGGCAATTCTGTGGTTGAGCCACAGGCTTTCACCCCCGACTTGATCGGCCGCCTACGCGCCCTTTACGCCCAGTGATTCCGAACAACGCTAGCCCCCTTCGTATTACCGCGGCTGCTGGCACGAAGTTAGCCGGGGCTTCTTCTCACGCTACCGTCATTATCGTCGCGTGCGAAAGAGCTTTACAACCCTAGGGCCTTCATCACTCACGCGGCATGGCTGGATCAGGCTTGCGCCCATTGTCCAATATTCCCCACTGCTGCCCCCCGTAGG
>NZ_JBCEWQ010000434.1:0-440 GCF_038448545.1 Streptomyces sp. CLV115 | reverse complement strand
GACTACAAGGGTATCTAACCCTGTTTGCTCCCCACGCTTTCGCGCCTCAGCGTCAGTCATGAGCCAGGTTGCCGCCTTCGCCACCGGTGTTCTTCCCAATATCTACGAATTTCACCTCTACACTGGGAATTCCACAACCCTCTCTCACACTCTAGTCATCACGTATCAAATGCAGCCCCCAGGTTAAGCCCGGGAATTTCACATCTGACTGTAACAACCGCCTACGCGCCCTTTACGCCCAGTCATTCCGAGCAACGCTTGCCCCCTTCGTATTACCGCGGCTGCTGGCACGAAGTTAGCCGGGGCTTCTTCTGCGGGTACCGTCATCATCGTCCCCGCCGAAAGAGCTTTACAACCCTAAGGCCTTCATCACTCACGCGGCATTGCTGGATCAGGGTTGCCCCCATTGTCCAATACTCCCCACTGCTGCCACCCGTAGG
>NZ_JBCEWQ010000433.1:0-441 GCF_038448545.1 Streptomyces sp. CLV115 | reverse complement strand
GCGCCATACGTCCGCCTTCAGCCGCCGGTGCATACGTTTCCAATAAGTAATCGATTGCGTCGTCTTCGGTTTCGCCGCGCAGGAAAGCGAGCAGTTTAACGAACCCGCCCCGCGCAAACTCTTCGTCATAGGCGCCTGAGTCGCCCCAATAGCCGGCTTTTGCCGACACTGTGTCTTCGAGGTATACGTAAAAGCTCGGAGTCCGATCGTATCTGAATGGACTGGCGGCCAGCAGGCGTTCGCCGCCCCACGTCGGCCGGGTCCAGTCGAATTGTTCGAGTTCATACCGAATGTCGACGTCTACAGAACGTCCACCCAAATTTAATATCGGCAATTCGAGACACTTCCTTTCGAGACTTGTAAATTATATTACGACATTGTTACGAAAATTACAGTCGCAATTTGTCGAAACTATTCAAAAATTTAGATGTAATTGTTGAC
>NZ_JBCEWQ010000432.1:0-441 GCF_038448545.1 Streptomyces sp. CLV115 | reverse complement strand
CCTACGGGTGGCTGCAGTGGGGAATATTGCAGAATGGGCGAAAGCGTGATGCAGCGACGCCGCGTGAGGGATGACGGCCTTCGGGTTGTAAACCCCTTTCAGCAGGGACGAAACTGACGGTACCTGCAGAAGAAGCCCCGGCCAACTACGTGCCAGCAGCCGCGGTAATACGTAGGGGGCGAGCGTTGTCCGGATTCATTGGGCGTAAAGAGCTCGTAGGCGGCTTGGCAAGTCGGGTGTGAAACCTCCAGGCTCAACCTGGAGCTGCCACTCGATACTTCCATGGCTAGAGTCCGGTAGGGGACCACGGAATTCCTGGTGTAGCGGTGAAATGCGCTGATATCAGGAGGAACACCGGTGGCGAAGGCGGTGGTCTGGGCCGGTACTGACGCTGATGAGCGAAAGCGTGGGGAGCGAACAGGATTAGATACCCCAGTAGTC
>NZ_JBCEWQ010000431.1:0-441 GCF_038448545.1 Streptomyces sp. CLV115 | reverse complement strand
GACTACTGGGGTATCTAATCCTGTTCGCTCCCCACGCTTTCGCTCCTCAGCGTCAGGTAAGGCCCAGCAAGCCGCCTTCGCCACCGGTGTTCCTCCTGATATCTGCGCATTTCACCGCTACACCAGGAATTCCACTTGCCCCTGCCTACCTCCAGCCGGCTCGTATCCACCGCAGACCCACAGTTAAGCTGTGACCTTTCACGGCAGACGCGACCAGCCACCTACGAGCTCTTTACGCCCAATAATTCCGGACAACGCTCGCGCCCTACGTATTACCGCGGCTGCTGGCACGTAGTTAGCCGGCGCTTCTTCTGCAGGTACACGTCACCTTCGTCCCTGCTGAAAGAGGTTTACAACCCGAAGGCCGTCATCCCCCACGCGGCGTCGCTGCGTCAGGCTTCCGCCCATTGCGCAAGATTCCCCACTGCTGCCTCCCGTAGG
>NZ_JBCEWQ010000430.1:0-441 GCF_038448545.1 Streptomyces sp. CLV115 | reverse complement strand
CCTACGGGTGGCAGCAGCAAGGAATTTTCCGCAATGGGCGCAAGCCTGACGGAGCAACGCCGCGTGGGGGAGGACGCCCTTCGGGGTGTAAACCCCTTTTCTTGGGGACGACGACCGACGGTACCCGAGGAAGAAGGCCCGGCTAACTACGTGCCAGCAGCCGCGGTAATACGTAGGGGCCGAGCGTTGTCCGGAGTTACTGGGCGTAAAGCGCGCGCAGGCGGCTCGGTAAGCTCGGCGTGAAAGCCCCCGGCTCAACCGGGGAGGGTCGCCGGGGACTGCCGGGCTTGAGGGCGGTAGGGGCTGGTGGAATTCCCGGTGTAGTGGTGAAATGCGTAGAGATCGGGAGGAACACCCGTGGCGAAGGCGGCCAGCTGGGCCGACCCTGACGCTGAGGCGCGAAGGCGTGGGGAGCGAACGGGATTAGATACCCTTGTAGTC
>NZ_JBCEWQ010000429.1:0-442 GCF_038448545.1 Streptomyces sp. CLV115 | reverse complement strand
CAATGACCCAGACCGGCGTCGCGGCGACACAAGCGCGCATCGACATGGTCGAACTGGCCGGCGGCGCGGACGCGTTCACGAAGACGGTCACCGACTACTACGCCAAGTTCTACACCCCGAAGGAGCAGCACGACTACACCGGCCGCGCGCTGTCCACTGAGTTCGATGCGATGGGGCTGACGCTGCCGAAGACCGTCGAAGGCTTCCGCGCGCTGGTCGATTCCGTCGGTACGGCGACGCCCGAGGCGCAGGCGCTGACGCTGCAGTTGATGAAGCTGGGCCCGACGTTCTACGATTTCGCGACGTCCATCGTCGGCCTCGACGGGCAGATGCACACGCTCGACGAGACCAAGAAGCAGCACATCAGCCTGCAGCAGGCGCTCGACGTGGCGACCGGGGCGAAATCGCAACGGCAGGTTGAGAACGAGAACCGGCGCGCGTC
>NZ_JBCEWQ010000428.1:0-442 GCF_038448545.1 Streptomyces sp. CLV115 | reverse complement strand
CCCTTTTCGCGTTGGGAACCGTCGTCAAAATCCTGCTGGTACAGGTGATTGTGCTGGTCTGAATGGCTTCGGCACCGCCGATCGGCCGTTGTTACCCGATCGTTTACAAAGTCTGACGGCGCCGTGACACCCGCCACCCTAGGCCCAGGACAGCCAGCCAGATGGGGCCGATAGCCACCGCGATCCGGTAGGGCGGCATGGTTGTCATGACGACGACCATGAGTACCAGGAAGGCCAGCACGATCCAGTTGGTGACGGGGGCTCCCGGCATCGTGAAACGCAGCTCGGAGCGGGATTCAGGATCGAGACGGCGACGAAAGAGCATCTGGGTGATGATGATCGTCGCCCAGTTGATGATTGCGGCGATCATGGCGATCGACATGATGTACACGAACGCCTGTTCCGGTAGCAGCCCGACGACGACCACTGCAATAGCTGTTAC
>NZ_JBCEWQ010000427.1:0-442 GCF_038448545.1 Streptomyces sp. CLV115 | reverse complement strand
CCTACGGGTGGCTGCAGTGAGGAATCTTCCGCAATGGGCGAAAGCCTGACGGAGCGACGCCGCGTGTGGGATGAAGTCTCTCGGGATGTAAACCACTGTCGGAGGGGAAGAGAACGGACGGTACCCTCCAAGAAAGCCCCGGCTAACTACGTGCCAGCAGCCGCGGTAATACGTAGGGGGCAAGCGTTACTCGGATTCACTGGGCGTAAAGAGCGTGTAGGCGGCTGGTCAAGCGTGGTGTGAAATCTCCGGGCTCAACCCGGAAACTGCACTGCGAACTGGCCTGGCTAGAGTGCAGGAGAGGGCAGCGGAATTCCCGGTGTAGCGGTGAAATGCGTAGATATCTGGAGGAACACCGGTGGCGAAGGCGGCATCCTGGACCGGCATTGACGCTGAGGCGCGAAAGCCAGGGGAGCAAACGGGATTAGATACCCTTGTAGTC
>NZ_JBCEWQ010000426.1:0-442 GCF_038448545.1 Streptomyces sp. CLV115 | reverse complement strand
GACTACCCGGGTATCTAATCCTGTTCGCTCCCCTGGCTTTCGCGCCTCAGCGTCAGATGCCAGCCAGGACACTGCCTTCGCCTTTGGTCTTCCTCCGGATATCTACGCATTTCACCACTCCACCCGGAATTCGATGTCCCTCTCTGGCCCTCTAGCCTGCCAGTTTTCACCATCCTTGCTCAGTTAAGCCGAGCACTGTCACGGCAAACTTGCCAGGCCGCCTGCACGCCCTTTACGCCCAGTAACTCCGGACAACGCTTGCCCCCTACGTCTTACCGCGGCTGCTGGCACGTAGTTAGCCGGGGCTTGTTCCCGGGGTACCGTCCGTTCTCTTCCCCCGGAAAAGCAGTTTACAATCCGAAGACCGTCTTCCTGCACGCGGCGTTGCTCGTTCAGGGTTGCCCCCATTGACGAAAATTCCTCACTGCTGCCGCCCGTAGGC
>NZ_JBCEWQ010000425.1:0-443 GCF_038448545.1 Streptomyces sp. CLV115 | reverse complement strand
CCATGTGCCCGTCCAGCTGATCACCCCGACCGGTGACGTCTTCCTCTCGGAGAAGCTGTACGACCAGCTTGAGCTCTGGGCACCGGAGTTGGTGCGCCGCACTCTCGAAGGCAAACACTGGGTGCCGCGCACCAGGCCGGACCAGCTCGCCTCCTGGATCAGTGAGTTCGTCGCCACCAACGAGGCCGCCGAGGAAAGCGGCCGTCCGGTGGAGGACACCGCGCCGACCGGGGCGTACGC
The DNA here is from genome assembly GCF_038448545.1 of Streptomyces sp. CLV115. NCBI lineage: Bacteria > Bacillati > Actinomycetota > Actinomycetes > Kitasatosporales > Streptomycetaceae > Streptomyces > Streptomyces sp. CLV115. Next base: position 203 of record NZ_JBCEWQ010000425.1, on the reverse strand, counting down.
GGACCGGTTCGGCGGCCGGCTGGTTCTGGTGACGGGCGCGGCCGGCGGCATCGGCCGGGCCACCGCCTTCGCTTTCGCCGAGGCGGGCGCCCGCGTGGTGGCCGTGGACCGGGACGCGGAGGGCGCCGCCAGAACGGCCGAGTTGGCCCGGCTCATAGGAGCTCCGGCCGCCTGGGGCGAAGAGGTCGACGTCAGCGACGAGC
>NZ_JBCEWQ010000424.1:0-445 GCF_038448545.1 Streptomyces sp. CLV115 | reverse complement strand
GACTACTCGGGTATTTAATCCTGTTCGCTCCCCACACTTTCGCTCCTCAGCGTCAGGTAATGCCCAGAGAACCGCCTTCGCCACCGGTGTTCCTCCTGATATCTGCGCATTTCACCGCTACACCAGGAATTCCGTTCTCCCCTGCATACCTCTAGTCTGCCCGTATCAGAAGCAGGCTCGGGGTTAAGCCCCGAGTTTTCACTCCTGACGCGACAGACCGCCTACGAGCCCTTTACGCCCAATAATTCCGGACAACGCTCGCACCCTACGTATTACCGCGGCTGCTGGCACGTAGTTGGCCGGTGCTTCTTCTGCGCATACCGTCACTTTCGCTTCGTCTGCGCTGAAAGAGGTTTACAACCCGAAGGCCGTCATCCCTCACGCGGCGTCGCTGCATCAGGCTTCCGCCCATTGTGCAATATTCCCCACTGCAGCCACCCGTAGG
>NZ_JBCEWQ010000423.1:0-445 GCF_038448545.1 Streptomyces sp. CLV115 | reverse complement strand
CCTACGGGGGGCTGCAGTGGGGAATATTGCACAATGGGCGAAAGCCTGATGCAGCGACGCCGCGTGAGGGATGACGGCCTTCGGGTTGTAAACCTCTTTCAGCTCCGACGAAGCGAAAGTGACGGTAGGAGCAGAAGAAGCACCGGCCAACTACGTGCCAGCAGCCGCGGTAATACGTAGGGTGCAAGCGTTGTCCGGAATTATTGGGCGTAAAGAGCTCGTAGGCGGCTTGTCGCGTCGGCTGTGAAAACCTGGGGCTCAACCCCGGGCCTGCAGCCGATACGGGCAAGCTAGAATTCGGTAGGGGAGACTGGAATTCCTGGTGTAGCGGTGAAATGCGCAGATATCAGGAGGAACACCGGTGGCGAAGGCGGGTCTCTGGGCCGATATTGACGCTGAGGAGCGAAAGCGTGGGGAGCGAACAGGATTAGATACCCCTGTAGTC
>NZ_JBCEWQ010000422.1:0-445 GCF_038448545.1 Streptomyces sp. CLV115 | reverse complement strand
CCTACGGGGGGCTGCAGTGGGGAATATTGCACAATGGGCGGAAGCCTGATGCAGCGACGCCGCGTGAGGGATGGCGGCCTTCGGGTTGTAAACCTCTTTCAGCAGGGACGAAGCGAGAGTGACGGTACCTGCAGAAGAAGCACCGGCCAACTACGTGCCAGCAGCCGCGGTAAGACGTAGGGTGCGAGCGTTGTCCGGATTTATTGGGCGTAAAGAGCTCGTAGGCGGCTTGTCGCGTCGACCGTGAAAACTTGGGGCTCAACCCCAAGCCTGCGGTCGATACGGGCAGGCTAGAGTTCGGTAGGGGAGACTGGAATTCCTGGTGTAGCGGTGAAATGCGCAGATATCAGGAGGAACACCGGTGGCGAAGGCGGGTCTCTGGGCCGATACTGACGCTGAGGAGCGAAAGCGTGGGGAGCGAACAGGATTAGATACCCGGGTAGTC
>NZ_JBCEWQ010000421.1:0-446 GCF_038448545.1 Streptomyces sp. CLV115 | reverse complement strand
CCTACGGGTGGCTGCAGTTTGGAACTTTGCACAATGGGCGAAAGCCTGATGCAGCGACGCCGCGTGGACGATGAAGGCCTTCGGGTTGTAAAGTCCTTTTGCTCGGGAACAATTTTTGAGCGTACCGAGAGAATAAGAGGTTGCTAACTCTGTGCCAGCAGCAGCGGTAATACAGAGACCTCAAGCGTTATCCGGAATCATTGGGCGTAAAGCGTACCGATCGGTGGCTTACAAAGTCAGAAGTGAAATCACTCAGCTTAACTGGGTGAATGTCTTTTGAAACTTGTGAGCTAGAGGGGCAAAGAGGAAGCTGGAACGAACGGTGTAGTAGTGAAATGCGTTGATATCGTTCGGAACACCAATAGCGAAGGCAGGCTTCTGGGTGCCACCTGACACTGCTAGGACGAAAGCGTGGGGAGCGAATGGGATTAGATACCCTGGTAGTC
>NZ_JBCEWQ010000420.1:0-446 GCF_038448545.1 Streptomyces sp. CLV115 | reverse complement strand
GTTGTCATAGTTGGGCTGGAAATCGACAGTGTCCTGGTCGATGTCGCGCACCATCTCCATGGCCAGCGGCGCCATCTTGCACTCGGTGTATCGCATGGCAGCCGCACCGTCGTTGCCCTGGGACCCGAAGTTACCCTGACCCTGGACAAGCTTGTATCGCATGGCCCATGGCTGAGCCAGACGCACCAAGGTGTCGTAAATGGCCGAGTCGCCGTGAGGGTGGTACTTACCCATGACGTCACCGACGACGCGGGAGCACTTGTTCCAGCCGCGGTCGGGGCGGTAACCGCCGTCGTACATCGCGTAGATGACCCGACGGTGTACCGGTTTGAGGCCGTCGCGCACATCGGGCAGGGCACGCCCGACGATGACGCTCATCGCGTAGTCGAGGTACGCGTTCTGGATCTCGTCACGAATCTCGACCGGCTGGATTCCGACGTGACGGC
>NZ_JBCEWQ010000419.1:0-447 GCF_038448545.1 Streptomyces sp. CLV115 | reverse complement strand
GTCTGAGATCGACGCCAACCATGATCGCTACATCAACCGTTACGGCACGGCTGCTGCGTCCACCGGGGTGACCTCCTGACTGCCTCAGTCACGATTCCTTATGGTCGAAGTGTCACAGCGCCAAGGGTTGTGAGGAGGGCCCTTCGCGGGTCACGGATAGGTCCAAGGTGGCACAATTCACATTCAAATCCATCACTTTTCACATAATTGCTGTTAATATGAACGTCATGAGTCGTTGTTGCTCGCGGTTGCGAGTGGGACTCCCCATACACGGCAGCGAGACATGGAGGAACCATGGGACTAAGGATCGTTGTCGCCGCTGATCCGGCGGCAGTCGAGTACAAGGATGTCGTCAAGGCTGACCTGGAAGCGGATTCGCGAGTCGATGACGTTATCGACGTCGGCGTTCAGGCTGGTGACGACACCCTCTACCCGCGCATCGGCATC
>NZ_JBCEWQ010000418.1:0-448 GCF_038448545.1 Streptomyces sp. CLV115 | reverse complement strand
CCCCTGAACCACTTGTAAGGTCGCACAAGCTTCCAATCAAGTCGGTCAATTTTCTTGGAGTTGTTCCAAGTTTTTCATTTTCATTGTGGACAACATCCTCATCGTACTTATGTTTGATCTTTTCGAGGATTGCGTTGTTCAATTCATCGCCTTTTAAATCCTTGAAATCATTATCAGCCAAGTATTTTAATTTAAGTTCATTTGGAACACCTTCCAAACCTTTTGTATAGCCAGGGCTTACTACAGGGTCTGCAAGTTCCCAAATTTGTCCTACAGAGTCTTTGAACGCACCGTCACCATAAACAAGTACTTCAATATTTTTTCCTGTTGCTTCTTTAAATCTGCTTTGTAAATCATTTGCGAATTTAAATGAATCACGTGGGAACAATTTTACACTATCCTCTGTTGATTTGTTTGCACCAAGAATACCATATTCTTTGTTGTATCC
>NZ_JBCEWQ010000417.1:0-449 GCF_038448545.1 Streptomyces sp. CLV115 | reverse complement strand
AATTAATTATGTGCAAACATTCAAATCAGTTTGCGAGGAATTTTCGATGAGAAACGCTTAGATGAAATATTTTAGGAGTGAGGCGTACTGGCAAGTACGTCGCAGCGACTAAAATATGAATCAAGTGTTTATCGCGAAAATAACCGCAAACAAAAAAGGCGCATTAAACGCCTTTTTTGTACATCTTATTTCATTGAATCTGCAATTGCTTTGGCGAGCTCCTTAATCTCTGCTGCTTTTTCTTCGTCGAGTGACGATTTAAGAGAGATTGTTTCGCCGATTTTTTCAAGTTTTGAACTTTCCAAAATTTCTTCTGCAATTTTTTCGGCTCTTCCGCCCCAGCTCATGTTTGTGATAACTGAGACTTTTCTATTTTGGAAGCCGGTGCCGACGAGTTCTCTTAGGAATGCATCCATTCTCGGGTAGAGATCGGTGTTGTAGTTGATTGC
>NZ_JBCEWQ010000416.1:0-449 GCF_038448545.1 Streptomyces sp. CLV115 | reverse complement strand
AAAATGGATTCTAGGGGAAACTGTATTAGTTGCGGTGCTGTACTATAATTTGCCTTCATCGGCAGAAAGCAGGAATAATGACACTAAATTTTGAAACCAACAAGACTGTTTCGGAAAAATGGATTCAAGTCCCCGGGCCTGACAACGATATGACGTTTGGTATAAATCCAGATTACAAACCTATTGTTCCAGATGAAGAATTTGTAAACACCAACCCCCGCTGTAAGAACTGCAAATTTTGGGGAACTGAATGGAAATGGAGTAGTGACGAGGATAAAATCTGTTCTCGATTTCGTGGACACATAAACGACGGATACGGAACTGTTATTATCAAACCGTCGAATGGAGGGGTTGAAGTGGATGTTGCATTCCCTCCCGACTTTGGATGTATTCACTTTGAGGTAAAGGATGGCGAAATTAACAACGTGTGACATTTGCAAGAAAGAAGC
>NZ_JBCEWQ010000415.1:0-451 GCF_038448545.1 Streptomyces sp. CLV115 | reverse complement strand
TACTTTGCCCTGACTGTTTTGATATCTGCTTTCGATCAGCTGTTTATGCTGTTCGGTCATCGCCAGCACCAGATCGGCCGTCTCGATATGTTCTTCCGATAAGGGAGATGAAGTGTGATTCAGAGCGATCCGTTTTTCAAACAGCGCTTCCACGGCATGTGCCGACGCTTTTCCGTGCGGAGACGCGAATACTCCGGCAGAGCTTGCGCTGACGTCGAGCCCTTTCGTTACTGCAATGGATTTAAAAAGAGCCTCAGCCATGGGACTGCGGCACGTATTGCCTGTACAAACAAAGATTATTTTCATATCCGTCACCTCTTACTGCCTATTATAAATGAAGAAAAAAGAAACGGCATCTTCGTTTCTTTTTTTACGTATCTTATATCGGTAAAAGCAGTTTCAGCCCGAATCCGATCAAAATGGCTCCGCCGAGCGCTTCGCTGTAAGACCC
>NZ_JBCEWQ010000414.1:0-452 GCF_038448545.1 Streptomyces sp. CLV115 | reverse complement strand
GCGTACCGCCCCGAGCCGTTCGCCGCCGCCGTCACCGGGATCGGCTTGGTCACCCCCGCGGGCGTCGGGGCGGAAGCGACCTGGCGCACGGTCTGTGAGGCGTCGACCGCCCCGTCGGTGCCGCACCGGCCCGAACTCCACGACCTGCCCTGCGACTTCATGTACACCGTCGCCGGCCTCGACCGCCGGGCACTGCTCGGGGTGGCGACCGCGCGGCTGATGGACCGCTTCTCGCAACTGGCCGTCATCGCGGCCCGCGAGGCCGTCGCCGACGCCGGACTCGACCCCTCGGTCTGGGACGGCGGACTGCCCTACTACGACGAGCAGCACACCACCCTCACCCATCGCGGCGCACGCCGGGTCTCCCCGAAGCTCGCCCCGCTCACCGTCGTCAACGGTGCGGCCAGCAGCGTCGCCACCGAGCTCGGTGCCGGAGGAGCAGGCCGTGGAGA
>NZ_JBCEWQ010000413.1:0-453 GCF_038448545.1 Streptomyces sp. CLV115 | reverse complement strand
ATATATAAGATTTCTAATCATTGTAGCTGCCGGGAATAAGCCGGCAGCTTTTGGTTCTATTCTTGCTCATTGCCCCATCTTGACTGAAAGAGACTTGCCAATTTAAAAAAGAAGTTTTAAGAGCCGCTTGACGGTTATTAATTTGCAATGACTATCTGGCCTCATCCTGATACCAATATAAAGAAAGGTCATTCATTGCCAAAGCGTAACTTTGTTGTCTTAACATAGTTGTTATGTTACCTCGATGATAAGTACCGTGATTCGCAACATGGAATAAAATTTCTGAGTAAGCAGTTTCTCTGGAACCTAACCAAGGATTCTTCAAATTTATTTTTTGTTCGAAATCTGTTTGGCTATTAATCCATTCTTCAAACTGTGAAGCCAGTTCTTCATAAGACTTAGTAAATTCTTCTGCAGAATATAAATGAGACCTTTCTGCATAAGCCATAGAAG
>NZ_JBCEWQ010000412.1:0-454 GCF_038448545.1 Streptomyces sp. CLV115 | reverse complement strand
AATCTGGAGTATGCGATGGTGAAGGCCGTCGAGGGCAATGGTTCGTACGCCGGAGCCGTCCTTGAGTACTTCAAGATATGAATCCAGCAGGGGAGATCAGTGGTTACGAGCGTCTCCCGCCAGAGCTATCCGGTGGCTGCGATGGAGAAGGTTGTGCCGGTCATGGAGGGCTCCCTGGCCGATTCGCTGCGGACGATTGAAACCTCGCACGACGCCAGGATCGGGTCGCTGACGACGTCCCTGAACGTGGCGCGCATCCGCTGCGTCGGGGATCCGGATGCGGTGATGCTGGAGACCTGGGAATCCAGGCTGCTGACCATGCAGGTGCACTCGGCGGTCTTCGCCGCCACGTTCACCGATCAGGAGACGGTGACGTGCAGGATCAGCCAGGAGAACCGGCAACTCGCCACCACCGGACCGGAGTTCTATCTCAATGCGGGGACCTGGCTCGACG
>NZ_JBCEWQ010000411.1:0-460 GCF_038448545.1 Streptomyces sp. CLV115 | reverse complement strand
CCTACGGGTGGCAGCAGTAAGGAATATTGGTCAATGGACGCAAGTCTGAACCAGCCATGCCGCGTGAAGGATGAAGGTCCTCTGGATTGTAAACTTCTTTTGTGTGGGAAGAAATCCCGGAATTCTTTCTGGGTTGACGGTACCACAAGAATAAGCACCGGCTAACTCCGTGCCAGCAGCCGCGGTAATACGGAGGGTGCAAGCGTTATCCGGATTCACTGGGTTTAAAGGGTGCGTAGGTGGGTCTGTAAGTCCGTGGTGAAATCTCCAAGCTTAACTTGGAAACTGCCGTGGATACTATAGGTCTTGAATACCGTGGAGGTGAGCGGAATATGTCATGTAGCGGTGAAATGCTTAGATATGACATAGAACACCAATTGCGAAGGCAGCTCACTACACGACTATTGACACTGAGGCACGAAAGCGTGGGGATCAAACAGGATTAGATACCCTTGTAGTC
>NZ_JBCEWQ010000410.1:0-460 GCF_038448545.1 Streptomyces sp. CLV115 | reverse complement strand
AACCTATACAACTCAACAGGGGGATGACTGGTTTCGACTTGGAATGGTTGTTCCAGGAGAAGCGGGCCGAGGACCCAGGGTCAACTCGTTAACGATCCTTGGGAACCTATAAGTGCCGAGAACACTCGCACTGACTTCGCTCTCGCTGCCTGATCAGTGATCGAAGGGTCAGCCCGGATGTAGCCTTCCGTCCGGATCCTGGCCTCGTTTAGAAGGCTTGCCGTGCGGCCGTGGTCACGGAGGCTGCACGGGACGTTTCCGTGACTGGGCTTGTCTGCACCATGTCGGTGTGAGTGCAGGAGCCGAGCAATAACGACAGCATCGACTGCGCCCGGAGAATGTCTGGACGGTCTTTCAAGGACGCGGGTTCAATTCCCGCCATCTCCACTCAGTGCTTGCTGGCGTTGATACATTGACGCGCCAGCAAGCGTTTTGTTGTTTGCGTGTGCCATTTCCGCAC
>NZ_JBCEWQ010000409.1:0-462 GCF_038448545.1 Streptomyces sp. CLV115 | reverse complement strand
GCTATGCGGCATACCGCAACGCGCTGGTTAAGGCAATGTACCGCCATGGGCATACAGTGTCAATCAATTGGCCGCTTTGGAAAGACGGCGGAATGCAAGTCAATGAAGAAATGGCGAAGCTCACCGAAAAAAGAACCGGCCTGGCGCCGATGCGCACTGAAACCGGAATAGAAGCGCTTTACAAAGCATGGAGCACGGGGAAAACAAGTGTGCTCGTCATGGAAGGAAATCTCGCCGTTATGCGGGAAAAACTGCTTCAAAAGACGCCAATAGCCGCTTTTTCACCGGTTAAAAAAACGGAGGAAACGCCTGCGCCGAAAGACTTGACGGCAAAACTTCAGGAATTGCTGGCAAAAGAGGTTTCCGGACTTCTGAAAATAAATATTGAAGAAATAGATATCGATTTGGAGTTCAATCAATACGGATTTGATTCCATTACGCTGACGGAATTTGCCAACAAAC
>NZ_JBCEWQ010000408.1:0-465 GCF_038448545.1 Streptomyces sp. CLV115 | reverse complement strand
GACTACCGGGGTATCTAATCCTGTTTGCTCCCCACGCTTTCGCACCTCAGCGTCAGTACCGAGCCAGTGAGCCGCCTTCGCCACTGGTGTTCCTCCTAATATCTACGCATTTCACCGCTACACTAGGAATTCCACTCACCCCTCCTGCACTCTAGCCTTACAGTTTCAAAAGCAGTTCCGGGGTTGAGCCCCGGATTTTCACTTCTGACTTGCATGGCCACCTACACTCCCTTTACACCCAGTAAATCCGGATAACGCTTGCTCCATACGTATTACCGCGGCTGCTGGCACGTATTTAGCCGTGGCTTTCTTATAGAGTACCGTCACTTGCATGTCATTCCCTACACGCACCGTTCTTCCTCTATGACAGAAGTTTACATAACGAATTACTTCTTCCTTCACGCGGCGTTGCTCGGTCAGGGTTTCCCCCATTGCCGAAAATTCCCTACTGCAGCCACCTGTAGG
>NZ_JBCEWQ010000407.1:0-465 GCF_038448545.1 Streptomyces sp. CLV115 | reverse complement strand
CCTACGGGAGGCTGCAGTGGGGAATCTTGCGCAATGCGCGAAAGCGTGACGCAGCAACGCCGCGTGGGGGAAGAAGGCCTTCGGGTTGTAAACCCCTTTCAGTTGGGACGAAGCTTCGCCGGTGAACAGCCGGCTGGAGTGACGGTACCTTCAGAAGAAGCCCCGGCTAACTACGTGCCAGCAGCCGCGGTAATACGTAGGGGGCAAGCGTTGTCCGGAATCATTGGGCGTAAAGAGCGTGTAGGCGGCTCCGTAAGTCCGCTGTGAAAGTCCAGGGCTCAACCCTGGAATGCCGGTGGAAACTGTGGGGCTAGAGTCCGGAAGAGGCGAGTGGAATTCCTGGTGTAGCGGTGAAATGCGCAGATATCAGGAGGAACACCAATGGCGAAGGCAGCTCGCTGGGACGGTACTGACGCTGAGACGCGAAAGCGTGGGGAGCAAACAGGATTAGATACCCCAGTAGTC
>NZ_JBCEWQ010000406.1:0-465 GCF_038448545.1 Streptomyces sp. CLV115 | reverse complement strand
CCTACGGGCGGCAGCAGTGGGGAATTTTGGACAATGGGGGCAACCCTGATCCAGCCATGCCGCGTGCGGGAAGAAGGCCTTCGGGTTGTAAACCGCTTTTAGTCGGGAAGAAAAGGCACGTTCTAATACGGCGTGTTCTTGACGGTACCGGCGGAATAAGCACCGGCTAACTACGTGCCAGCAGCCGCGGTAATACGTAGGGTGCGAGCGTTAATCGGAATTACTGGGCGTAAAGCGTGCGCAGGCGGTGGGCTGTGTCCTGTGTGAAAGCCCCGGGCTTAACCTGGGAATTGCATGGGAAACTGGTCCGCTCGAGTGCGGCAGAGGGGGGTGGAATTCCGCGTGTAGCAGTGAAATGCGTAGAGATGCGGAGGAACACCGATGGCGAAGGCAGCCCCCTGGGTCGACACTGACGCTCAGGCACGAAAGCGTGGGGAGCAAACAGGATTAGATACCCGAGTAGTC
>NZ_JBCEWQ010000405.1:0-465 GCF_038448545.1 Streptomyces sp. CLV115 | reverse complement strand
CCTACGGGTGGCAGCAGTGGGGAATTTTGGACAATGGGGGCAACCCTGATCCAGCAATGCCGCGTGTGTGAAGAAGGCCTTCGGGTTGTAAAGCACTTTTGTCCGGAAAGAAATCCTGCGGGCTAATACCCCGAAGGGATGACGGTACTGGAAGAATAAGCACCGGCTAACTACGTGCCAGCAGCCGCGGTAATACGTAGGGTGCGAGCGTTAATCGGAATTACTGGGCGTAAAGCGTGCGCAGGCGGTTGTGCAAGCCAGATGTGAAAGCCCCGGGCTTAACCTGGGAACGGCATTTGGGACTGCACGGCTGGAGTGTGTCAGAGGGGGGTAGAATTCCACGTGTAGCAGTGAAATGCGTAGAGATGTGGAGGAACACCGATGGCGAAGGCAGCCCCCTGGGATAACACTGACGCTCATGCACGAAAGCGTGGGGAGCAAACAGGATTAGATACCCTAGTAGTC
>NZ_JBCEWQ010000404.1:0-465 GCF_038448545.1 Streptomyces sp. CLV115 | reverse complement strand
CCTACGGGGGGCAGCAGTGGGGAATATTGCACAATGGGCGCAAGCCTGATGCAGCCATGCCGCGTGTATGAAGAAGGCCTTCGGGTTGTAAAGTACTTTCAGCGGGGAGGAAGGCGATGCGGTTAATAACCGCGTCGATTGACGTTACCCGCAGAAGAAGCACCGGCTAACTCCGTGCCAGCAGCCGCGGTAATACGGAGGGTGCAAGCGTTAATCGGAATTACTGGGCGTAAAGCGCACGCAGGCGGTCTGTTAAGTCAGATGTGAAATCCCCGGGCTTAACCTGGGAACTGCATTTGAAACTGGCAGGCTTGAGTCTCGTAGAGGGGGGTAGAATTCCAGGTGTAGCGGTGAAATGCGTAGAGATCTGGAGGAATACCGGTGGCGAAGGCGGCCCCCTGGACGAAGACTGACGCTCAGGTGCGAAAGCGTGGGGAGCAAACAGGATTAGATACCCGTGTAGTC
>NZ_JBCEWQ010000403.1:0-465 GCF_038448545.1 Streptomyces sp. CLV115 | reverse complement strand
GACTACACGGGTATCTAATCCTGTTTGCTCCCCACGCTTTCGCACCTCAGTGTCAGTATTAGTCCAGGTGGTCGCCTTCGCCACTGGTGTTCCTTCCTATATCTACGCATTCCACCGCTACACAGGAAATTCCACCACCCTCTACCATACTCTAGTCAGTCAGTTTTGAATGCAGTTCCCAGGTTGAGCCCGGGGATTTCACATCCAACTTAACAAACCACCTACGCGCGCTTTACGCCCAGTAATTCCGATTAACGCTTGCACCCTCTGTATTACCGCGGCTGCTGGCACAGAGTTAGCCGGTGCTTATTCTGTCGGTAACGTCAAAATTGCAGAGTATTAATCTACAACCCTTCCTCCCAACTTAAAGTGCTTTACAATCCGAAGACCTTCTTCACACACGCGGCATGGCTGGATCAGGCTTTCGCCCATTGTCCAATATTCCCCACTGCTGCCACCCGTAGG
>NZ_JBCEWQ010000402.1:0-465 GCF_038448545.1 Streptomyces sp. CLV115 | reverse complement strand
GACTACAAGGGTATCTAATCCTGTTCGCTCCCCACGCTTTCGAGCCTCAGCGTCAGTTACAGACCAGAGAGCCGCTTTCGCCACCGGTGTTCCTCCATATATCTACGCATTTCACCGCTACACATGGAATTCCACTCTCCCCTTCTGCACTCAAGTTTGACAGTTTCCAAAGCGAACTATGGTTGAGCCACAGCCTTTAACTTCAGACTTATCAAACCGCCTGCGCTCGCTTTACGCCCAATAAATCCGGACAACGCTCGGGACCTACGTATTACCGCGGCTGCTGGCACGTAGTTAGCCGTCCCTTTCTGGTAAGCTACCGTCACAGTGTGAACTTTCCACTCTCACACCCGTTCTTGACTTACAACAGAGCTTTACGATCCGAATACCTTCTTCACTCACGCGGCGTTGCTCGGTCAGGGTTGCCCCCATTGCCGAAGATTCCCTACTGCAGCCCCCCGTAGG
>NZ_JBCEWQ010000401.1:0-465 GCF_038448545.1 Streptomyces sp. CLV115 | reverse complement strand
GACTACACGGGTATCTAATCCTGTTTGCTCCCCACGCTTTCGAGCCTCAGTGCCAGTTACAGGCCAGAGAGCCGCTTTCGCCACCGGTGTTCCTCCATATATCTACGCATTTCACCGCTACACATGGAATTCCACTCTCCTCTCCTGCACTCAAGTCTACCAGTTTCCAATGCATACAATGGTTGAGCCACTGCCTTTTACACCAGACTTAATAAACCACCTGCGCTCGCTTTACGCCCAATAAATCCGGACAACGCTCGGGACCTACGTATTACCGCGGCTGCTGGCACGTAGTTAGCCGTCCCTTTCTGGGTAGTTACCGTCACTTGATGAGCTTTCCACTCTCACCAACGTTCTTCTCTACCAACAGAGTTTTACGATCCGAAAACCTTCTTCACTCACGCGGCGTTGCTCGGTCAGACTTTCGTCCATTGCCGAAGATTCCCTACTGCTGCCTCCCGTAGG
>NZ_JBCEWQ010000400.1:0-466 GCF_038448545.1 Streptomyces sp. CLV115 | reverse complement strand
CCTACGGGCGGCAGCAGTGGGGAATATTGCGCAATGGACGAATGTCTGACGCAGCGACGCCGCGTGTGGGATGAAGGTCTTCGGATCGTAAACCACTGTCGGGGGGGACGAAGGACCGGCGGCTCATACCCGACCGGTATTGACGGTACCCTCAAAGGAAGCACCGGCTAACTCTGTGCCAGCAGCCGCGGTAATACAGAGGGTGCGAGCGTTGTCCGGAATCACTGGGCGTAAAGGGCGCGTAGGCGGCTGGGTAAGCCGCGTGTGAAAGCCCGGGGCTCAACCCCGGAACGGCACGCGGGACTGTCCGGCTCGAGTATGGTAGAGGCGAGTGGAATTCCTGGTGTAGCGGTGGAATGCGTAGAGATCAGGAAGAACACCGGTGGCGAAGGCGGCTCGCTGGGCCATTACTGACGCTGAGGCGCGAAAGCGTGGGGAGCAAACAGGATTAGATACCCGGGTAGTC
>NZ_JBCEWQ010000399.1:0-466 GCF_038448545.1 Streptomyces sp. CLV115 | reverse complement strand
CCTACGGGTGGCTGCAGTGGGGAATTGTTCGCAATGGGCGCAAGCCTGACGACGCAACGCCGCGTGGAGGATGAAGATCTTCGGGTCGTAAACTCCTGTCGAGCGGGACGAACACTTTCCGGGTGAATATCCCGGAAGGCTGACGGTACCGCTAAAGGAAGCCCCGGCTAACTCCGTGCCAGCAGCCGCGGTAATACGGGGGGGGCAAGCGTTGTTCGGAATTACTGGGCGTAAAGGGCTCGTAGGCGGCCAACTAAGTCGGACGTGAAATCCCCAGGCTCAACCTGGGAACTGCGTCCGATACTGGATGGCTTGAATCCGGGAGAGGGATGCAGAATTCCAGGTGTAGCGGTGAAATGCGTAGATATCTGGAGGAATACCGGTGGCGAAGGCGGCATCCTGGACCGGCATTGGCGCTGAGGAGCGAAAGCCAGGGGAGCAAACGGGATTAGATACCCCAGTAGTC
>NZ_JBCEWQ010000398.1:0-466 GCF_038448545.1 Streptomyces sp. CLV115 | reverse complement strand
CCTACGGGGGGCTGCAGTGGGGAATTTTGCGCAATGGGCGAAAGCCTGACGCAGTAACGCCGCGTGGAGGATGAAGGCCTTCGGGTTGTAAACTCCTGTCAGGGGGAACGACGGGGAAAGGGTGATAAAGCCTTTCCTCCAGACGGTACCTCCAAAGGAAGCCCCGGCTAATTCCGTGCCAGCAGCCGCGGTAATACGGAAGGGGCGAGCGTTGTTCGGAATCATTGGGCGTAAAGGGCGCGTAGGTGGTTCTGTATGTCTACCGTGAAAGCGTACGGCTTAACCGTATTTTGTCGGTAGAAACTGCAGGACTTGAGGCTGGGAGGGGCTGGTGGAATTCCCTGTGTAGCGGTGAAATGCGTAGAGATGGGGGAGAACACTCGTGGCGAAGGCGGCCAGCTAGACCAGTTCTGACACTGAGGCGCGACAGCGTGGGGAGCAAACAGGATTAGATACCCTTGTAGTC
>NZ_JBCEWQ010000397.1:0-466 GCF_038448545.1 Streptomyces sp. CLV115 | reverse complement strand
CCTACGGGCGGCAGCAGTGGGGAATTGTTCGCAATGGGCGCAAGCCTGACGACGCAACGCCGCGTGGAGGATGAAGATCTTCGGGTCGTAAACTCCTTTCGATCGAGACGAACGGCCTCCGGGTGAACAATCCGGGGGAGTGACGGTACCGAGAGAAGAAGCCCCGGCTAACTCCGTGCCAGCAGCCGCGGTAATACGGGGGGGGCAAGCGTTGTTCGGAATTACTGGGCGTAAAGGGCTCGTAGGCGGCCAACTAAGTCAGACGTGAAATCCCTCGGCTTAACCGGGGAACTGCGTCTGATACTGGATGGCTTGAATCCGGGAGAGGGATGCGGAATTCCAGGTGTAGCGGTGAAATGCGTAGATATCTGGAGGAACACCGGTGGCGAAGGCGGCATCCTGGACCGGTATTGACGCTGAGGAGCGAAAGCCAGGGGAGCAAACTGGGATTAGATACCCCACTATG
>NZ_JBCEWQ010000396.1:0-466 GCF_038448545.1 Streptomyces sp. CLV115 | reverse complement strand
GAACCCTCCACATCGACGAGCCCACCCCGCACGTCGACTGGACCAGCGGAGCCGTGGAACTCCTCACCGAACAACGCCCCTGGCCCCGGACCGACCGCCCCCGCCGCTCCGCGGTCTCCTCCTTCGGAATCTCCGGCACCAACGCCCACATCATCCTCGAACAAACCCCCGTCCCCGACACGGAACAGAACACCCAGCCAGCACCGACCCCGCTGCCGACCCCGGTACCGGGTGCGGGGGTTGTCCCGTGGATACTCTCCGCCAAATCAGCAGACGCGCTCCGCGAACAGGCGGGGAACCTCGCCGCGTTCGTGAAGGACCGGCCGGAAACGGAACCCAGTGATGTGGGGTTTTCCCTGGCGACGGGGCGGTCGGTGTTCGAGCACCGTGCGGTGGTGCTCGGCAGTGACCGGGAGGAGTTGCTTGCGGGTCTGCGGGCCCTGGTGGAGGACCGGCCCGTCGCGGA
>NZ_JBCEWQ010000395.1:0-469 GCF_038448545.1 Streptomyces sp. CLV115 | reverse complement strand
GGGTAGTTCCAGGGGGAAATGATGACGACCACGCCCAGCGGGTCATAGCGCACCCACGAACGGCCCGGGAAGAACTGCAGGCGAGTGCGGACCGGCTGATCCTTGTGCCACTTCTTGAGGTTTCGGCGGGTGTGTTTGAGTTCGGTGATCACCGGATAGATTTCGGTCATCGTGGCCTCGAACGGGGACTTGCCCAGGTCCTGTCCCAACGCGATCTGCCAGTGCTCGCGGTGGTTGAGCAGCATGGCTTCCAGCGCGTTGAGTTGGTCACGGCGCCATTCCAGGCAACGGGTCCGCCCGGTACGGAAGGTACTGCGGAGTCCGGCCACAACGTCAACGTTCATGGATTCAGGCTACGGGTGATCCCTGACAGGCATAGCAGAACCCCGATTGTGGGGAGTACGGATCCCGCGTGGCACAGTAGAAAGATGTCCGAGCAGATTCCCGATGATCACGACATCCCCTGGGC
>NZ_JBCEWQ010000394.1:0-472 GCF_038448545.1 Streptomyces sp. CLV115 | reverse complement strand
GAACCGGCCCACATAACGGGCCACGGCTCGCACAGCTGCCATGGTTGAGGGGTAGTCCATTCGGATCGACCCGACGACGCCAAGACTCGACAAGGCATCCTCGGGACCGTAGGTGCTCGCCACTAACGAGGTCGATTGGAAAGGTACATCGGTGTTCTCGGCGCCGATGCGGACCGTAACCTCGCCAGCCTCCCCCGCGGTTGCCTCGCCGAGCAGTCGCATAAGGACGACCTGCTCTTCAAGGGCCTCAAGGACGGGACGTACCGCTGTCTCCCACTGTGCACCGAATGCGGTGAGATTGGGAACCCCGGCGACCACAACCCGAGCAGATGGGTCGACGGCAAGGATCTCGAGAACGGTAGCAATCACCGACGCTGCCCGAGGCCCTTCGGCCGGTCCCAGGTCGTCAAGAAAGCGGTTGAGCGAGTCGGCCGCTTCAGCGACTGTCAATCCGACGAGAGTCTCATTTAGC
>NZ_JBCEWQ010000393.1:0-478 GCF_038448545.1 Streptomyces sp. CLV115 | reverse complement strand
GATTGTGCCAGGACGACGAATCGCCCCTACAACGACGAAATTTACTCGACGCCAGACTGGTGGGGCGGGCGAACCACCTGAGTGCCTGCCACTGCGTCATGAATGGTTTGACGGGAACGCTGCCACAATGGCATGAGGTAACTAAAAGGTGTCAACAGGACGATGGCTTGATTACCGATCTCGACGCAGGCCCACACGGTGGCCCTTATCAGAGCACGCCACCACACCAGACGACGATGTTCCTTGCCCTTATTCAGGGTGACGACTCGCAGCCCGCATATCAGCTGACCGTCCGAACCCGCACAAGCTGCCAACATGATGAATTGGTAAATCGCCTGCGAAATGATCACCGCACCGACGAGGTTCGACAGGTCGCTGACGAATCCGGCCTTCATCAGGGATTGCATCGTGACGACGTCAGAGGGGCTAGCCCCAGCGTTGACTGCACGCATCGAGGTGGCGAGGAACGTCTGGTAAC
>NZ_JBCEWQ010000392.1:0-481 GCF_038448545.1 Streptomyces sp. CLV115 | reverse complement strand
GTATTATACAACTACTATCCTCTTTTTCCATGATCTGTTTGTCTGCTTTTTCGTTATGGCTGAAAAGCCCCAAAACGTAAAAAAGCAGCCTGGACGGCTGCCTATATACGGGTGCTGTCTGCCTGAGCCTGCTCCGGCACGGCTTTATGCTTTCTCATTAGGGACAGCGCCATCCCTGCAAAAATCATTACAATCCCCAAAGATTGATAAAGGTCGGGGCGAAATCCCGTAAATACGGTGTCAAGCACGATCGCGACAGCCGGGTCAAGAAATACGATGATTGAAATAAACCGGGTGGATAAAAACCGCAGGCTGTCAAAAAAGAGCAAATACACAATTCCCGTGTGAATGATGCCGGTCGACACAATCATAATCCAGTTCATATGCGACAAATCAGAAAAAGCGCCGAAACGGACGAACGGGAGAAGAATAATGACGCCCAATCCGGTCTGCAAACAGGTGACCGCATATGGGCTGAGGC
>NZ_JBCEWQ010000391.1:0-484 GCF_038448545.1 Streptomyces sp. CLV115 | reverse complement strand
CACCCTCGCATCCCCCATGCAGGGCACCATCGTCAAGATCGCCGTCGAAGAAGGCCAGCAAGTCCAGGAAGGCGACCTCGTCGTCGTCCTGGAAGCCATGAAGATGGAACAACCCCTCAACGCGCACAAATCCGGCACCGTCAGAGGACTTTCGGTGGAGGTGGGCGCCTCCCTCTCCTCCGGCGCCGCGCTCTGCGACATCAAGGAGTAGGGAAGAAACCCATGTCCGTCGTCCACAACGTACCCCTCGTCGAGGCCGTGACGCGCGAGAAGGAGATCCGTCGTCTGGATCGGGTGATCATCCGTTTCGCGGGTGATTCCGGGGACGGTATGCAGCTCACCGGTGACCGTTTCACGTCGGAGACCGCGTCGTTCGGGAACGATCTGTCCACGCTGCCGAACTTTCCGGCCGAGATCCGTGCCCCCGCAGGGACCCTGCCGGGGGTTTCTTCGTTCCAGCTGCATTTCGCGGACCATGACATCC
>NZ_JBCEWQ010000390.1:0-485 GCF_038448545.1 Streptomyces sp. CLV115 | reverse complement strand
ATCATATAATATCTAAAATCAAAAATTCTTACAATTCAAGAGATTTGGTTCAAATCAACAAGGAACTGGAAAGATATGTGTTAAATAAAAAGGTTTTCGTGCCGCTTTTCTTCAATCAAAATGCGATGATATATTCAAATCAAATTATTTCTGAATATGAATCGAACAATATTTTTCCGTATAAGTCTTTAAAGCGAGCATATTTCACAGAAAAGCACGATGGAAAAAGGATTGATGAACCTGAAGTTAAAACCGATGAAAAAAATGCGGATAAAACCGAATAAGATTTATAAATTTAGGCTGAAAATTCAGCCTTTTTTTATTTCAATTTTTATGATTTATATTAATTATAAAATATTTTTATGACTATATTTTTTAATTTACATTTTTTGTGTGAGTGTAATCACTATTAACGAAGAAATTTATAAATATGTAAGCAAAATCGTTAAAATCTCGATATTTAGATTGACAACAGGCCCCAAAAG
>NZ_JBCEWQ010000389.1:0-486 GCF_038448545.1 Streptomyces sp. CLV115 | reverse complement strand
TCCTCATTCGGCCCGACAGCGGCCACATCGTGATCGACGGCACGGACATCCTTGCCATCCCGCGTCGACGGCACAAACGCGTCCGCCGTGAGACCATCGGCTACCTCTTTCAGGATTAGGCTCTGCTCGAGAGCGCTACGGTACGCGAAAACCTAGACATCGCGGCGCGCCCAAGACCCTTACTACCCAAGCCCTCCTTCGCATCCGCCTTGGAACGCGTTGGACTGCCCGGGCAGGAACAAACTCCCGTACACACCCTTAGCGGAGGCGAACAGCAGCGTGTCGCCTTGGCTCGATTGCTCCTCAAGCCGAGCCGGATCATCCTGGCCGACGAACCCACGGCGTCACTTGACCGGGACAACGAGGACCTGGTCCTAAATCTTTTACAAGATCTCGCCAATGAAGGCAAAGTGATACTTCTCGCCACTCACAGCGGCCGAGTCGCGAGTCGTTGTTCGCGGGTGCTGTCACTGCACCACCATTAAC
>NZ_JBCEWQ010000388.1:0-486 GCF_038448545.1 Streptomyces sp. CLV115 | reverse complement strand
CCTTTTAAGTACATAGACTTCAGTTTTCCTGAGTGGATGCCCTCGATCATTTCATGATTTGTCATTCCGATTTCTTGCGGCAGGTCTGTTCCCCAGCCCTGTTCATACTTTTTGCGGGCTTTTTCATCCGTTACTTTTTCATAGCCGGGGAAGCTGTCAGGCATACTGCCGAAATCACTGGCACCCTGCACGTTATTATGGCCCCGAAGCGGATATGAGCCTGCCCCGGGCTTGCCGTAATTTCCGGTCACAAGAAGCAGGTTGGAAATGGCCGTGCTCGTATCACTTCCTCCGATATGCTGGGTGACCCCCATTGCCCACAGTGCGCACACACTGCCGGCTTCATGAATCATCCGGGCTACTTTGATTAAGGTGTCCTTGTCCACACCGGTATGTTTTTCAGCATATTCCATCGTGTAAGGTTCAAGGCTTTTCACGAATTCATCCAGTCCGTTCACTCTCTCATTCAGAAATGCAGTATCCGCC
>NZ_JBCEWQ010000387.1:0-488 GCF_038448545.1 Streptomyces sp. CLV115 | reverse complement strand
GTCCGGCCTTTGTGACGGCGCCCCTGATGCTTCCGATAACCGCTTCCAAAATGTGCTCAGGATCCTGCTCGGCCCATGCCGGCTTTGGCTGTATTAAATCATAGTGAACCGAATGCTTGGCTAACACTTTGCCTCTTGGTCCGAACAGAACGGCTTTCGTACTGGTCGTGCCGATATCCAGACCGATAACAGCTTGGGTTTCCTTCATATATATCCCGCCTAATCTAATTGAATAATAAGATAGATTGATAATGTATGCCCTTACAAAGTCAATTATAGGAATAATTTTTTTATAAATCAACGATGAAGAAGAAAAATTTTTTCATAAAATTGCCTCATTTCCCGCTGTATCGGCATTTCTCTTTTGAAAAATAAATATTCAGAAAGCGATTACAAACGTTTGTGCGCGATCATTTTTCTGATTTTCTGCAAGTTGGCGAGCGTTTTCTCCTGCCGCAGACGGGCAGTTGCGAAATACAGTGAATCAA
>NZ_JBCEWQ010000386.1:0-496 GCF_038448545.1 Streptomyces sp. CLV115 | reverse complement strand
CCCCTATGCTCCACCCCACGCACAAGGCTCGAACCCTTGGTTTCGATTCGGGCCTTGTTGCTGTCTTGGGCCCAGGTGAGGGCGTTGGCGTTGATCTGAGGGTCGGGGTGCATTTCGAAGGGTCGGTTGTTCTCGACGCGGAGTTGGTCGTCTTCGTCGATGTGATCTTGGTGAAGAAGGCTTGGTTGCAAAGGCGTCGGTTGACGTTTCGCAGCGTTCGTAGACTTCGGCGTCGGTCAGAAATGTTGAGCCATCTCAAGTGAGCGGACAGACTGACCCCGGAAGTCCACAACACAGGGTTCCGGTGGCCGCTTTAATGCCCGGTAAACCCCTCGCGACCAACGCACACACAGTTCGTGCGGCCGAGCCAAAGCCGTCAAACTCTCTACGTAGTAGGTCCACTGATCGGTGACGAAACGCTTCTGACGAGCGAAAACAGTCAAACGTGGTAGCCGGCAGATGGACGACCACTACCTCTCAGGCCACCGCTTAAGCC
>NZ_JBCEWQ010000385.1:0-496 GCF_038448545.1 Streptomyces sp. CLV115 | reverse complement strand
CCCCAGCAACACCGATCTTATCGGGGATCGCGAATTCGCCATGATGCGACCGAGGTCCCTCTTTCTAAACTTGTCGCGAGGCAAGGTCGTCGACATCAGTGCTCTGGTGGACAACCTACGTACTGGACACATCGCTGGCGCAGGAGTGGACGTGTATCCCGAAGAGCCGGCCTCCGGAAAAGAGCCCTTTATCTCTCCGTTGCGCGAGATGGACAATGTTATTCTGACCCCGCATATCGGCGGGTCCACCCAAGAGGCTCAAGTTGATATCGGTCGTTACGTCGCCGGGAAACTTATCGACTATGTAGATAACGGCGCGACCGGAATGAGTGTTAACATTCCTGAGATCACCCCATCGCCTCGCACGGGTGCTCGCATCGGCCATCTACATCGCAATGTCCCAGGTGTCATGGCGACCCTGAACCGACTCGTTGCTGATCAGGGGGGAAACGTCACTTACCAGGCTCTGGCGACGAAGGGCGAGCTCGGTTACTGC
>NZ_JBCEWQ010000384.1:0-496 GCF_038448545.1 Streptomyces sp. CLV115 | reverse complement strand
GGGAAGCGGGAGGAACAGCCGATCCCGGAGACGAAGACGATGTTCTCCTTCGCCAGTCCGAGCTCGGGCATGAAACCCTGCACGGCCGCGAGAACGGCGTAGTCACCACAACCAGGACACCAGCGGACTTCCTGGTCGGACTTGAAGTCCTTCATGGACTGCTTGGCCTCGGCCTTGGGCACCAGGTGCAGGAGTTCATTGGTGTCAGGCATCGATGGCCTCCTTGAGTGCCGTCGCGAGCTGTTCGGCCTTGAACGGCATGCCGTTGACCTGGTTGTACGAGTGGGCGTCCACCAGATATCTGGCCCGGATCAGGGTGGCGAGCTGCCCGAGGTTCATCTCCGGGACGACGACCTTGTCGTAGTGCTCCAGGACTTCGCCGAGGTTCTTCGGGAAGGGGTTGAGGTTGCGCAGGTGGGCCTGGGCGATGGGCTGTCCGGCGGCGCGGAGCCGGCGTACGGCGGCGGTGATGGGGCCGTAGGTGGAGCCCCAGCCC
>NZ_JBCEWQ010000383.1:0-498 GCF_038448545.1 Streptomyces sp. CLV115 | reverse complement strand
CGTCACGACCGCTCTGCCGGCGACCATCCGCGCGCTCAACGCCAACCTCAACCAAGGGGTGTGGATCACGAGTGCGTACCTACTCACCTACGCTGTCCCGCTGCTGATTACCGGACGCATGGGTGACCGCTGGGGACCGCATCGTATGTACATCATCGGCATGCTCGTCTTCGGAGTTTCTTCACTGGCATGTGGTCTGTCCCCGACGATTGGCGTCCTTATCGCTGCTCGGGCGATTCAGGGCATCGGAGCTGCCCTTATGACTCCGCAGTCCCTGTCGATGATCACCCGACTTTTCCCATCGGAGAAACGCGGTGCTGCCATGGGCCTGTGGGGAGCCACCGCCGGTGTCGCGAGTTTCGTCGGTCCTGTACTCGGCGGCATCCTCGTTGACACCCTGGGCTGGGAGTGGATCTTCTTCGTCAATGTCCCGATTACTGTCATTGGGTTGTGGCTGGCTATCCGTAACGTGCCTGCCCTCGAAACCCACGGCCACGC
>NZ_JBCEWQ010000382.1:0-500 GCF_038448545.1 Streptomyces sp. CLV115 | reverse complement strand
ACTTATGGACGTAATAAAAAAGGACGGCGGCGAGATTACAATCGACGGCACACCTTTCAGAGCGAAGGATTTTAAAATTGGATATCTTCCTGAGGAAAGGGGAATGTATCAAAAGGTAAATATACTTGAGCAACTGATTTATTTTGCGGAACTGAAGGGTTATAATCCGGAGGTTGCGAAGAAATCTGCGAGAGAACTTTTGGAAAGAGTGGGACTTGCGGACTATGAAAAGAGAAAACTCGAAGTGCTTTCAAAAGGAAACCAACAAAAGGTTCAAATTTCACAGGCACTTTTGGGAAATCCGGACATTATCATTATGGACGAACCTTTTTCAGGGCTCGACCCGATAAACTCAAATCTCTTGAAAGAGCTCATTTTGGAAAAAGCAGGCGACAACAAACTCACACTTTTCTCGTCGCACCAAATGGGCTATGTGGATGAAATTTGCAAGGACATAGCTGTTTTGTCTGACGGAGTTTGCCAAGTGAACGACACCATTG
>NZ_JBCEWQ010000381.1:0-503 GCF_038448545.1 Streptomyces sp. CLV115 | reverse complement strand
CCCTGGGACGGTGGAATCACCTGTGGGCAACCTGGCACCCCCGTACCCGTCCCGATGTTGTCGATTCGCAGGGCGTGGAATGGACGGGTTTACAGATCCTTGCCACCAAGGATGGCCAACCGGGCGACATCACGGGAATGGTGGAATTTCGCGCCTCGTACCGGGCCGGGAAGCGCCACAACGTCCTCCATGAGGTGTCCCGTTTCCAGCGTCGCGCAGGCCGGTGGATGTATGTCGACGGGGACGTCGACTAAGCACTTAGTTCTTGCCAGACTCCGCCGCGGCCGAAGAGACGACGCTATCGAGCCATGTGCCGTGCGCACCGGACGTGGCATGACAACCACCGGGCACTGCGCGTTGCGTCTGATGTCTCAGATCCCAACACCGCACAACGGAGTGGGCTTGATAGTGCTGGCCGTCGTAGTCGTCTCCTCCTGGCTCACTCCGCTTGACGGGCGGCGGACTTCTTGGCACGGTCACGGCTGAGCGGATCAGTGATGGCC
>NZ_JBCEWQ010000380.1:0-503 GCF_038448545.1 Streptomyces sp. CLV115 | reverse complement strand
GAAGGGTGAAGGTTTCACTGCCCACGTCAACGAGGGCGACAGGGTCAGGACCGGCGATCCGCTCCTGAGCGTCGACCTGGACAGCATACGGCCACGCGTACCGTCGCTGATCTCCCCCGTGGTCGTGACCAACGCGGCCGGGTTCACCATCTCGGAACGCAGCAATGATCCGGCGTCAGTGCTCTCAGTCACCGCAGGATGACCCGGTGCAACGTCCGGATCGCTCACGGCACGCAACGACGAAGCAGGGATCGCTCAGACAAGGGCACGTCATCGTCAAGAAGATTTACAACAACAATGTTCTTCTCGGCGTCAACGGTTCGGGGACCGAAATGGTCGTCAATGCTCGCGGTATCGCCTATGGACGACACCGCGGGGAGATCGTCGATGCCTCATCGGCCCAGCGATATGTCGCAGAGGGTGCCTATCGCACGACCGCCATCGCATCACTGCTAACGAACGCCACTCACACCGAGGTGCGAGTGGCACAGGCAATCGTCGAA
>NZ_JBCEWQ010000379.1:0-505 GCF_038448545.1 Streptomyces sp. CLV115 | reverse complement strand
TCCCCGACCCCGCCGACCCCGCCTGGCAGGCATCCCTGCCCCGCCACGCCGGCGACGCCATGCGCGAAGACCTCCGCCAACGCCTCGGCCACCACGCCGACCGCGCCACCGACCTCCTGCGCCCCCTCGCCCACGCCCAGGGCCAGGGCCTGCCCTGGGAAGACATCTGGGCCCCCCTCGCCACCGAAATCTCCGGCCGCACCTACACCGACGACGACCTCCTGTGGCTACGCCACAACGCCGGCTCCTACGTCGTCGAAGCGACACAGAACGACCGCTCCGCCTACCGGCTCTACCACGAGGCCATGGCCGAGCACCTGCGCGAGAACACCGACGACCGGGCCGTGCACACCGCGTACGTACGCGTCCTCACCGACCGCGTGCCCTACCGCGCCGACGGCACCCCCGACTGGGCCCGCGCCCACCCCTACACCCTCACGCACCTTGCCCATCACGCCGCCCGCGCCGGGCTCATCGACCAACTCCTCGCCGACCCCGAATACCC
>NZ_JBCEWQ010000378.1:0-506 GCF_038448545.1 Streptomyces sp. CLV115 | reverse complement strand
GGGCAGGCTGAGCCGGACCGGGGGGGGCAGGGCGGGGCCGGGCAGGGACGAGCAAGGCCGAACCGGGCTGGACAAGGCCGGGCCGGGCAGGGCTGAGCCAGACGAGGCGGGGCCGGGCCAGGCCGGACCAGACGAGGCCGGGCAGGCAAGGCTCCGCAGAAGGCAGGGCAGGGCAAAGCAGGCCAAGCAATGCTGAGCCGGACCGAACCGAGCAGGGCCGCAAGACTGAACCGGACCGAGTAGGGCCACGCCAAGCAAAGCGGGCAGGGTCGCGTCAGTCCGAGCAGAGGCCGGACCACGGACGAGCCGAACCGCGGAGGGGGCCGAACCATGGAGGCCGGACCCCGGAGCAAGGCCGGGGAGAGCCGGAACAGAACCAGCGGAGTCCGCGCGTCCCGCCCCGGCCTCTCCCGGCCTCCTGCGGGGCCGGAGAGGAGCCAACACCGTAGGGAGCCGCACATCCCCCGCCCCAGTGACCGCCTCTTCAACCAGGCCTCAGCCCGGTC
>NZ_JBCEWQ010000377.1:0-507 GCF_038448545.1 Streptomyces sp. CLV115 | reverse complement strand
CTCGACAAGGGAGCACCGAATCTGCTCAAGGTTGGCTTCCCCGCCAACCAGGTCTTCAACCTCGGACTCATCAAGGCTTACGACAGTTTCCTGGACAATGCCAAGGGCCCGGGCGGAGTGGGCTTGCAGGATCGTTATGCGGCCCTGTGGAGGCACGTCGCGCAGGTCGTCGGGCAGGAACCCGGCGTCATGGGATACGACATTATCACCGAGCCTTGGCCGGGACATCACTACCCCACCTGCTATGTTGCCTTCGGCTGGTGCGGCCGAGCGATGGTGTCTTTGGACACCTTGTACGAGAAAGTCGGCAGGGCCATCACCTCGGTCGACCCCGACGGCATCGTCACCTACGAGCCCTACTCAACGTGGAACATGGGGCTGGACAGCCGCCCAGCTCGCCCATCCTCACCGAAGGCTGCCATTTCTTGGCACGTCTACTGCCCCATGAACGCGATCTTCGGCTCCTACGTCGGGTGCAATCCCCCTGACACCCACACCTTCAACAAC
>NZ_JBCEWQ010000376.1:0-524 GCF_038448545.1 Streptomyces sp. CLV115 | reverse complement strand
ACCGTCTTCAAATCTATAACTTAAAAGTTTCCTCAAATCGTCCGGTGCTTCCGAAAGTGCAAGAAGACAGTTTCTTATGTCACCTGGTGGGAGCATGTTTAAATCCTCTCTTAAAATTCCACTTCCTCCGCCATTATCGCCAACCGTAACAATAGCAGAAACTTCAAATTTTTTCTTAAGGCCGTTTAATAGAACACTAAGTCCTGTTCCGCCGCCTATTGCCGCAAGTTTAATCATTGTGTGCCTCATCTAAATCTCGATTTATAATAGTTATATTTATTCCAGACTCTTTTAGAAGTTCTGCAAGTCTCCTTGCAACACTCACTGAACGTTGTCTTCCACCTGTGCAACCGAAAGCAACTATAAGTTGCTCCTTGCCCTCATTTTCATATAGTGGAATCAAAAATTTCAATAAATCATGTACTTTTTCAATAAATTCACCGCTCTCATTTTGAGCTAAAACAAAATTATAACAATCAGGATTATATCCACTCTTTAGTTTTAGTTCCGACACATAATATGGG
>NZ_JBCEWQ010000375.1:0-526 GCF_038448545.1 Streptomyces sp. CLV115 | reverse complement strand
GTTTGTAAATGGCGAAGCACGGCTAATGACATTCTCATGGTAAGCGGGTGAGTATTGAAGGTGCCGGCCACAAAGGTGCGTTTCGCCTCGTCTTGCGGATAGGAATCATCCCCATACTGCCAGGTTCCCCCATCGATCGCATTCATGAACTCAGCTTTTCCGGCAACAATCCCTAACGGCTGTCCGCCTCCGATGATTTTTCCGTAGGTCACTAAATCGGCTTGAATGCCAAACCATTCCTGCGCGCCGCCGAGACCGATCCGAAATCCCGTAATAATTTCATCCATAATCAGAGCCGTCCCGGATTGCTGTGTAATCGCCCGCAGTTCTTTCAGAAATGCTTTCGGCTGCAAATCCGGTCTGCGGCTTTGTACCGGTTCCACCAGTACGGCGGCCAATTCATCCCCGAGACTGCGAATCACGTCCAGCGAATCTGGATTGTTGTAATGCAAAATAATCAAATCATCCATAAAGCTCTGCAGTATGCCCGGAGCCAGCGGATTCGCAGACGCAGCCCCGCCTTTTG
>NZ_JBCEWQ010000374.1:0-527 GCF_038448545.1 Streptomyces sp. CLV115 | reverse complement strand
CCTTATTACTTGCCTTCTCGTGACGATGAGGCACGATTGGCGCGACAATGAAGCCTATGGCATTGCTTGAGGTCATCTGTCTGCACGAACACGACGCTAAGCGGGCAGCGGCGGGAGGCGCCGATCGCATCGAGTTGGTCGGCACGATGGATGACGGTGGCTTGGCGCCCAGCCCCGAATTATTGGCACGTACCCTCAGTGCTGTCCACATCCCGGTGCGTCCCATGCTGCGTCTGGACGGTGGGTTTCGGGCTGATCCGCGTCGTCGTGACGAGATACTGCGTTTGGCCAGTGCGTACCGCGATCTGGGAGCTGACGGTCCGGTGCTGGGGTTTCTTGACGAAGCCACCGGAGTCGACGTCGAGACTGTCATCGAGTTGACGGAGGGGTGTCAGCGTTGGACTTTCCACCGCGCTATTGATAACTGCCTGGAGCCGGACAAAGCATGGGCGCAATTGCTTGGCTTGCATGGGCTTGACCAGGTGCTGACAGCGGGATCGCCGCGAGGAGTTGAGCACGGCCTGGAC
>NZ_JBCEWQ010000373.1:0-529 GCF_038448545.1 Streptomyces sp. CLV115 | reverse complement strand
GTGTGAATCAGGGATTTCCAAAGTTTTTGGATCGTGATTATCACGTCTGAAGAATGTTGAAACGTGATGTCCAGATTTATCAAAATTATCCTTTTGCAAGTCTAAAAGTTTATTTTCTAAAATATTGTCAGTCTGAGCAATTCTTTGTTGAACGTTGATATATTGGCTTCCATTAATTTCACGGTAAGTATTCCCAAGAGCTTTAGTGTCATTTAAACTATTTAAATAGTTAAATATTTGCTTATCTTTTGAATCTGCAGCAGTTTCAGTATATTTCTCATCCAGCCCTTTAGCCACAGCCTCGGTTGTTTTGTTATCAGCAAATTTGGCATAAGACTGTTTCTTTAATGTAACTTTTGAAACTTTGTTATTTTCAATTTTAGAATCTGCTTCCCAAACTAACGAACCAGTTTTTACATTCCAGTTAGCAATATTGCTTGATTGAATAGATTTATTAAACGGTTCAAGCACCTCATTTCCAACTGTAACTTCAGTAGCATTAGTTTTTTCAGTAGCTTCTGCACCAATT
>NZ_JBCEWQ010000372.1:0-537 GCF_038448545.1 Streptomyces sp. CLV115 | reverse complement strand
CTCCCGACCGTGGATCGTTTCGGACGAACTGTGGTTGCTGATCGAGCCGTTGTTGCCGGTTTCGGCGCCGAAGCTGGCGGCGGGGCGGCCTCGGGTGCCTGACCGGCAGGCTCTGTGCGGGATTCTGGTCGTGCTCCACACCGGGATCCAGTGGGAGTACCTGCCCCAGGAGCTCGGGTTCGGGTCCGGCATGACGTGCTGGCGGCGGCTTGCCGCGTGGAACGAGGCCGGTGTCTGGGACCGGCTTCATGCGGTCCTGCTGACGAAGCTGCGCTTGGCAAAGCAGCTGGACTGGTCGAGGGCGGTGATCGACTCCAGCCATGTCCGGGCCGCTCGACGCGGCCCAAAAGCGGGCCCGGCCCGGTCGACCGAGCACGTCCGGGCAGCAAGCACCACGTCCTCGTCGACGAGCAGGGCATCCCGCTCGCGGTGTCGTTGACCGGCGGAAACCGCAACGATGTTACCCAGCTGATGCCCCTGCCGGCGAAGGTCCCGTCCGTCGCCGGCCTGGTCGGCCGGCCGAGACGGCGACCGGAC
>NZ_JBCEWQ010000371.1:0-550 GCF_038448545.1 Streptomyces sp. CLV115 | reverse complement strand
TCCCAGCAGACTGACTACCCCTCCACCGGCCCGGACATGCCCGACTACGAGCCGCGAGGATGCCCGCGTGGCGCGTCATTCAGCTGGTACGAGTACTCCCCCACACGAATACGTCACCCCTATGTGCGCTCAGTCCTGCTTGACGCGTGGCGAGACAAACTCGCCGAATTCGGCGATCCAGTGGACGCTTGGGCATCCATCACCAACGACCCAGAGCTCTCCCAGGCATACAAGTGCGCCCGCGGGCACGGAGGCATGGTGCGTGTCTCATGGGAGGAAGCCACCCAGATCATCGCGGCAGCCTACGTGCACACCATCAAGGCCTACGGTCCCGACCGCATCGCCGGGTTCTCTGTCATCCCGGCCATGTCAATGGTGTCCTACGGAGCCGGCTCCCGGTTCACTGAACTACTCGGTGGCACTATGTTGAGCTTCTACGACTGGTATGCCGATCTTCCCCCAGCCAGCCCTCAGGTATTCGGCGACCAAACCGACGTGCCAGAGGCCGGTGACTGGTTCAACTCCCAATACCTCATCATGTGGGGATCCA
>NZ_JBCEWQ010000370.1:0-569 GCF_038448545.1 Streptomyces sp. CLV115 | reverse complement strand
GATAACTGCAGCTGAGCCGCCCATGTCGCTCTTCATTGTTTTCATGCCGTCGTTTGGCTTCAATGAGTATCCGCCAGAGTCGTAGGTGAGGCCTTTTCCGACGAATGAGATTGGTGCGCCTTCGCCTTTCATGTCTTCCATTACTATGAGTTTCGGTTCTCTATTGGATCCTCTTGCGACTGAAAGGTATGCTTTCATTCCGATTTTTTCTATTTCTTCTTTTCCAAAAACTTTTACGTCGACGCCGAGTTCTTTAAGTTTCATGGCTTCGTTTGCAAGTGTTTCAGGATATAAATCGTTTGCAGGTGTATTTACAAGATTTCTTGCAAAGACTATTCCTCTCCATTTTGCCATAAGTTCTTCGATGTCGTCGTTATTTAAATCGCCTGTGCAGTCTTCGCATGCGGTTATTTCTTTAAGATTTATTTCACATTTTGTTTTTTTGTAGTTGTCGTAATTGTAGGTTGAATTTAGAAGCCCTTCGATTATTGCAAGAGCAGTTTCTTTTCTTGTGAAATTTTTTAGTTCAGGCACACAAACTGTAACTTTTTCTAGTTTTAGTCTATTTG
>NZ_JBCEWQ010000369.1:0-573 GCF_038448545.1 Streptomyces sp. CLV115 | reverse complement strand
ATGACATCCTCACGCCGGGTGACGCGCCGGACGTGCTCGTCGCGATGAACCCGGCCGCGCTGAAGGCGAACATCGGTGATGTGCCGCGTGGCGCGGAAATCATCGTGAACACCGATGAGTTCACCAAACGGCCGATGGCGAAGGTCGGCTACGCGGACAGTCCGCTGGAGGACGGGTCGCTGGAGGCGTACAGCGTGCACCGGGTGCCGCTGACGACGCTGACGATCGAGGCGCTGAAGGAGTTCGGGCTCTCACGGAAGGAGGCCGAGCGGTCGAAGAACATGTTCGCGCTGGGTCTGCTCTCGTGGATGTATCACCGGCCGACCGAGGGGACCGAGGCGTTCCTGCGGGCGAAGTTCGCGAAGAAGCCGCAGATCGCCGAGGCGAACGTGGCGGCGTTCCGGGCGGGGTGGAACTTCGGGGAGACGACGGAGGACTTCGCCGTCTCCTACGAGGTGGCACCGGCCTCGCAGGCGTTCCCGGCGGGTACGTACCGCAACATCTCGGGGAACCTGGCACTGTCCTACGGGCTGGTCGCCGCGTCCCGGCAGGCGGACCTGCCGCTGTATCTGG
>NZ_JBCEWQ010000368.1:0-583 GCF_038448545.1 Streptomyces sp. CLV115 | reverse complement strand
CGGGTAGTTCTCGTCGCACCAGTGCAGATAATTCACCACACCCCGATGCTCCAGAGCAACACCCTTCGGCCTGCCCGTCGAACCCGACGTATAGATCACATACGCCAGATCATCCGGCGAAGCCAACAGTTCGGGATCCGACTCCGAACCACCCGGCCACTGCGTATCGACCAGAATGCGCTCGATCCCGCCGGGCAACCGGTCGGCCAGACCCGAACTGGTAATGACCAACGGCGTTTCCGTGTCCTCGACCATGTACGTGATCCGGTCGGCCGGATACTCCGGATCAAGAGGAACGAACGCCGCACCCGCCTTCAGAATGCCCAACAGCGTGGCAATGAGCTCAGGCGAACGATCCAGACACACAGCAACCAACGTGTCCGCACCAACGCCCTTGCCACGGAGACAATGAGCGAGCTGATTCGCCCGCGCATTGACCTCACCGTACGTCCAACCACGCTCCCCATGCGTCACAGCAACCGCATCAGGACAGACAGCCACACGCTCCTCGACAAGCCGATGAATCGTCGCAGCATCCGGATACGGACCAGCCACACCGTTCCACTCGACCAACACCTCCCGC
>NZ_JBCEWQ010000367.1:0-603 GCF_038448545.1 Streptomyces sp. CLV115 | reverse complement strand
CCATCACATTTTCCACCGGAATAAAAATAATATTCTGTTCGTACTTCGTCGCGATATGCCTGGCATCATGAGCGTCTTTCATCGTTTCAAACAAAGCGCCGAACAGCTCAAAAGCGTTGCGGATTGAGTTTTTCGGGCGCTCTTTTTCGTTAGGCGAAAGCGAAATTCCGATGACCGGCCGCCTGCGCTCTTTGGAAAACAGCCAAATCGGGAAATTGCTTAGCACGCCGCCGTCAACGACCGTTGAGGTGCCTTTATCAGTCTTCAGTTTAATCGGCTCAAAAAAATAAGGGATGCTGCAGCTCATTCTGACAGCTCTGGCAACTGGGAACATCTCCGGATTTAATCCGTAGCGGGGAAGGTCGTCAGGAAGCACGATCATCGTTCCGTTCGTCAGATCTGAAGCGATCAGACGGAGCGATCCTTTTTTCATATCGCCGAACGCGATGATGCCCTTCGCTTTTAATTTATCCGCAATCCATTTTTCCAGCGTATCGCCTTTGTATAATCCAAGGCGCCAATATATCGACACCCACTGCAGGATATTCAGCGGGAGGAAGGAATATCTCTGATCAAGCAATTGTCTTCCGTCCACCTCATCTA
>NZ_JBCEWQ010000366.1:0-631 GCF_038448545.1 Streptomyces sp. CLV115 | reverse complement strand
TGGTCTGCTGTGTCGCAGGCGGTGAGGGTGACGTGGGCGCCTGTTCGGGTGAGTTCTGTGACGAGTTCGGTGGCGCCGGGGGCGTGGGGTCCGCGGCGGCTGGTGAGGAGGAGGTGGCGGGCGTTGTGGTGGGTGACGAGGTGGTGGGCGAGGAGGCTGCCGAGGGTGCCGGTGGCGCCGGTGATCAGGACGGTGCCCTCGGGGTCCAGCCCACGCGGCAACGTGAGGGCCACCTTGCCGATGTGGCGCGCCTGACCCAGGTACCGGAACGCCTCGCGGGCCTTGCGTATGTCCCAGGCGACCACGGGCAGGGGGCGCAGCGCTCCGGCCTCGAACAATGCCACGAGCTCGGTCAGCATCTCCTGGATGCGGTCGGGTCCGGCCTCCATCAGGTCGAACGCCTGGTACGCCACGCCCGGATACTGCCGGGCGATCTCGTCCCGGTCCCGGACGTCCGCCTTCCCCATCTCCAGGAAGCGGCCGCCGTGGGGGAGGAGGCGCAGCGAGGCGTCGACGAATTCCTTGGCCAGGGAGTCGAGTACGACGTCCATGCCGTGGCCGTCGGTGGCGGTGAGGAACTGGTCCTCGAAGTCGGTGGTGCGGGAGTTGCCCAGGTGGGTGTCGTCGAAGC
>NZ_JBCEWQ010000365.1:0-638 GCF_038448545.1 Streptomyces sp. CLV115 | reverse complement strand
TCGCGGTGGAGTCGGCTCTGTTCGCGTTGGTGTCGTGGCTGGGAGTGCGTCCGGACGCGGTGATGGGGCATTCGGTGGGTGAGATCACGGCGGCCTGGGCGGCCGGGGTGTTCTGTCTGGAGGACGCCTGTGTCCTGGTCGCGGCGCGGGGGCGTCTGATGCAGGCGGCCCGTCCCGGTGGTGCGATGGCCGCGATCGCCGCACCCGAGAGCGAGATCACCGATCATCTCGCCTCCTTCGGGGGGCGGGTGTCGGTGGCCGCGGTCAACGGGCCCGCTGCCGTCGTGATCTCGGGTGATGCGGATGCCGTGACCGAGATCGCGGACCACTTCCGCGAGCGGGGTGCCCGTACGAAGCGTCTGACGGTGTCGCACGCCTTCCACTCCTCCCACATGGAATCGGCTGCTGCGGCGTTCGAGGAGGCCCTTGCCGGGGTCGTCTTCCATGAACCGTCTCTGGCGGTGGTCTCCAACATCACCGGTGCCATGGCCGAACCCGGCACCCTGACCAGCCCCGCCTACTGGGCCCGGCACATCCGGGCGGCGGTCCGGTTCCACGACGGCATCGAGGCTCTCCATACTCATGGCATCACCACTTTCCTGGAGCTGGGCCCCGATCCGGTTCTGACGTCTTTGGTC
>NZ_JBCEWQ010000364.1:0-645 GCF_038448545.1 Streptomyces sp. CLV115 | reverse complement strand
AAACAACGGGGGCAGCGCGTACGGGGAGGTCACAGGGGAGCGGAAGGCCCCGGCGAAGACCGAGGACGCCGAAGCGGCGTTCACGGCCTACGTCCGGGAGCGCCGCGCCTCCCTGTACGCAACCGCCTACCACCTGACCGGCGACCGGTTCGAGGCCGAGGACCTGCTGCAGAGCGCCCTCTTCTCGACGTACCGGGCATGGGACCGGATCAGCGACAAGGCGGCGGTCGGCGGCTATCTGCGCCGCACCATGACGAACCTGCACATCAGCGCCTGGCGCAGGCGCAAGCTCAACGAGTACCCGACCGAGGAGCTGCCGGAGACGGCGGGCGACACGGACGCGATGCGCGGTACGGAACTGCGCGCCGTGCTCTGGCAGGCGCTGGCGCGGCTGCCGGAACTCCAGCGCACGATGCTGGTCCTGCGTTACTACGAGGGCCGCACCGACCCGGAGATCGCGGCGATCCTCGACATCAGTGTCGGCACGGTGAAGTCCAGCATCTGGCGGTCGCTCCGCCGGCTGCGCGAGGACGAGGTCCTCAGCTTCGGCCGTGACGAGGAGGAGTCCTTCGGCGAGCTGGTGGCCTGAGGCGAGGGGGAACACGGGGGAGAACGGGGCCGCTGCTTCGGGGGAGGTGGCGGAGT
>NZ_JBCEWQ010000363.1:0-668 GCF_038448545.1 Streptomyces sp. CLV115 | reverse complement strand
GCGGTGGTGTCGGTGACGGACCAGTCGGGTGAGGCGCGGTATCCGTCGTTCAAGGGGATCATGGCGGCGAAGAAGAAGCCGGTCGTGTCGTGGGATCTGGACGATCTGGGGATCGGGTCGGACGAGGTGGGTCTTGAGGGTGCGTGGAGTGTGGTGGATTCCGCTGCGCAGCGTCCGGCTCGGACGGCGGGCACGATCGTGAAGGACGAGGGTGAGGGCGGCCGCCGGTTGGCGGAGTTCCTGGCGGGCCAGAAGTTCATCTGATCCGGCCCTGGCCCGGGTTCGGGTGCGTGTCGTAGTTCCTCCCTTGTTTCTTCGTTACTCGCAGGAGATTGAAGTCCCATGGCTGAAGTTCTGGTTTTTGTCGATCACGTGGACGGTGCGGTCCGTAAGCCGACGTTGGAGTTGCTGACGCTGGCGCGGCGGATCGGTGAGCCGGTGGCGCTCGCGGTGGGTGCCGGTGCGGCCGGTACGGCGGGGGTGCTGGCCGGGCATGGTGCGGTGCGGGTGCTGACGGCGGAGGATGCCGAGTTCGACGGGTATCTGGTCGTGCCGAAGGTGGATGCGTTGCAGGCGGCGTTCGAGGCGGTGTCGCCGGTGGCGGTGCTGGTGCCGTCGTCGGCGGAGGGCAAGGAGATCGCGGCGCGGCTCGCGGTGCGGATCGGTTC
>NZ_JBCEWQ010000362.1:0-686 GCF_038448545.1 Streptomyces sp. CLV115 | reverse complement strand
GGCACTACGGGTGTGCCGGGAGGGCGGGTTCGACGGGTGTGCCGGTGCCGCGCGGCGCCCGTGAGTCACGTCCGACGGGAGCACCGGCCCCGTCCCCGGTCCGGTTCGCCGCGCTGGGGGACTCGTTCACCGAAGGGGTCGGCGACCCGGTCCCCGGCGGCCTGCGGAGCTGGGCGGCGCTGCTCGCGGAGGGGGTCGCCGACGGACGGCGGGGCGTGGAGTTCCGCGACTTCGCCGTCAGCGGTGCGCAGTCCGGCGACGTCCGGGACCGGCAGGCCCCGGCCGCGGCGGCGTTCCGGCCGCACCTCGCCTCCGTCGTCGTCGGCGTCAACGACACCCTGCGCCGCACTTTCGACCTGCCGCTTCTCGCCCGGCGCCTGCACGAGGTCCACGCACTGCCGGCGGGGGCGGTGCCGTGTTCCTGACCGTCTGCCTGCCCGACCCCGGCGCGATGCTCGGGCTCCCCGCCCCGCTGGGCAGACCTCTGGCCCGGCGACAGGCCGCGGTGAACGCCGTGGTCCACGCCCTGTCCGAACGCCACGACGCGGTCCATCCGCGCAGGGGGGACCGGGCCTGGGTCGAGGACCGCTCGCTGTAAAGCCCCGACCGGCTCCACCCGGCCGAACGCGGACACCGTACGGTCGCGGCAGGTTTCCACCGGCTGCCGGCCGCCCCCGGCTCGACCC
>NZ_JBCEWQ010000361.1:0-713 GCF_038448545.1 Streptomyces sp. CLV115 | reverse complement strand
GGGTTCGTCCGCCTTCGGCGTCCTGGGCGGGTTCGGCGCGGGAGCGGGCGTGGGAGCCGAGGGCTCGGGGGCGGGCGTGACCGTTTCCGGCTGGGGCGCGGGGACCGGGCGGACGGGCCTTGGTCGCGGCCCGGACTCCGGCGTCGGCCGGGTCTGCGGCTGCGTCTGCGCCTGCGGCGCTGCGGCGGCCCTCGTAACGGTGAGGGGCTGGTTGTACGAGACCGTGCGGGTGACGACCCTGCCGCTGGGCAGTCGCTCCCGGGTGCGCTTCAGGTAACCGTGGGCCTCCAGTTCGCGCAGGGCGGCGGCGATCCGGGCCTCGCTCTCCGGGAAGCGGTCGGCGAGGGGCTTGATGCCGATCCTGGCGCCGTCGGGCAGCGACTGGATGTGGGCGGCGAGTCCGATCGCGACGAGGGACAGCTCGCGGTGCTGGGTGAGGTGGTTGCCCACGACCGTGAAGCGGCCGGTGTGCCGGGTGTCGATATGTACGACACCGGATGACGGGGCGCGCGAGGGCGCGCTAATCTGCGGGGTATCCATCAGGAAGCAGTGCTTCTTCCTTGTTGGTCAGGCCCTCGTTTCAGGATTGCCGTCCTGGCGAGGGCCGTCGCGCGTCTGGGGTTGTGTGGCGAGCATATGCCGGACAACCGGCCTCACTTCCAGCCGAGTTGGGGAAGCTCACCCGTGTGAGTGACGGGCGTGGAGTGGGGGGC
>NZ_JBCEWQ010000360.1:0-795 GCF_038448545.1 Streptomyces sp. CLV115 | reverse complement strand
TCGGCCAGTGCGCGGGCGGCGCGCTGGAGTGCCTGTTCGCGGGTCGCGCCGGTCACGACGAGTTTGGCGAGCAGGGAGTCCCAGGCGGGGCCGATGACGGAGCCGGATTCGACGCCGGCGTCGAGGCGGACGCCGGGGCCGGTGGGCGGGGTGAAGGTGGTGACGGTGCCGGGGGCGGGCAGGAAGCCGCGGCCGGGGTCCTCGCCGTTGATCCGGAACTCGAAGGAGTGGCCGCGCATGGCGGGGTCGTCGTAGCCGAGTTCCTCGCCGTCGGCGATGCGGAACATCTCGCGGACGAGGTCGATGCCGGTGACTTCCTCGGTGACCGGGTGTTCGACCTGGAGGCGGGTGTTGACCTCCAGGAAGGAGATCGTGCCGTCCAGGCCGACGAGGAATTCGACGGTGCCGGCGCCGACGTAGCCGGCTTCCTTCAGGATCGCCTTGGACGCGGCGTACAGTTCCGCGTTCTGTTCCTGGGACAGGAAGGGGGCCGGGGCCTCCTCGACGAGTTTCTGGTGGCGGCGCTGGAGCGAGCAGTCGCGGGTGGAGACCACGACGACGTTGCCGTGGGTGTCGGCCAGGCACTGGGTCTCCACGTGCCGGGGCTTGTCGAGGTAGCGCTCCACGAAGCACTCGCCGCGGCCGAACGCGGCGACGGCCTCACGGACCGCGGAGTCGTAGAGCTCCGGGATCTCCTGAAGTGTGCGTGCGACCTTCAGCCCGCGTCCGCCGCCGCCGAAGGCGGCCTTGATCGCGATCGGCAGCCCGTTCTCCTCGGCGAACGCCACGACCTCG
>NZ_JBCEWQ010000359.1:0-912 GCF_038448545.1 Streptomyces sp. CLV115 | reverse complement strand
ACGGACGGCTGATGCTCACTCATGGAGACCTCCGGACACGAACCGATCAAGCTATGGCCTCAACCTACCTGGGCGCCGCGAGAGCCATGCCTGTGTTTGTCGCCCTGCACATCACGCGGCACATCACCCGGTGCCGACCCGGAGTTGGTTCCCGCTTGTCCCCCGCTTGAGCCCGGACGATATCGGGTCGCCCGGACGACGCCGACTCCGTAGGTTCTGGGGTGGAATCGAATCATCGTTCCCCCCGACCCTCCGGAGGCCAGCCTGTGACCGCCCCAACGCGTCGGCGGACGCGCGACCTTCGGCCTCTCGCCGCGGCCTTCGTACGGTTCGTCGTGTGTGGTGGCGGGGTCGGACTGGCGTCGAGCGCGGCGGTCGTGCTGCTGACCGGGCGAATACCGATGGCCGTCGCGAACGCGCTGGTCACCGTCGTCTCCACGGTGCTCGCGACCGAGTTGCACCGGCGGATCTCGTTCCGGAGCGATCGCCGGGGGTGGCGGGTCCATCTCCAGTCCGGCGCGACGGTCGCCGTGAGCTATGCGTTCACGACGGGGGCGCTGCTCTGCCTGTTCGCCGTGCGGCCCGAGCCCTCGCCGCTGGCCGCGCAGACGGTCTATCTGTCGGCGTCCGCCCTGGCGGGGGCCGGGCGGTTCGTGCTGCTGCGGGTCGTCGTCTTCGGGAACCGCGGCCGGAGCGGGCACGGCCGTGCTTCGCACGACGAAGTGATGGACAAGTCGGCGGTGGCGATGGCCGTGTGACGCCCCCTCGATGGCCGGCGCGGCGATCGTGCTGGTTGACTGTCGTGGCCGGTCGCAGGGGCGAGCGGAGCCCGCGGGTGGGCCGGGGTGGATGAGGGGCGTGCGCATGGAGTACGGGCGGGCCGGGCGGGTCCGGGTGCCGGTGGGGGACGAT
>NZ_JBCEWQ010000358.1:0-1029 GCF_038448545.1 Streptomyces sp. CLV115 | reverse complement strand
CGCTCGGGCCACGGGGCGTGCGGGCGCAGGAAGGGGCGGGTCGGGTCGAGCGGTCCGACGGAGAGTCCGGTGCCCGGCGAGGGGAGCAGCGGGGCGAGGTGTTCGTACACCTCCTGGGCGCCGGAGGGGCGGTGCTGCGGGTCCTTGGCGAGCAGCCGCAGCACCAGCGCTTCGAGCGGCTCGGGGATGTCGGGCCTGGTCCGGCGGACCGGGACCGGGGGCTCGTGGAGGTGGCGGTGGAGCACGCCGAGGGCGGTGGACCCGGCGAACGGCACCTCGCCGCTGAGCAGTTCGTGCAGAAGCACGCCGAGGGCGTACAGATCGGTGTACGGGCCGACGGCGCCGCCCATCGCCTGCTCGGGGGCCATGTAGGCCGGGGAGCCGATCGGTGAACCGGTGTGGGTGAGCCGGGTGGTGTCGGTGTCCAGGACGGAGGCGACGCCCAGGTCGAGCACGGTGACGGTGCCGTCCGGGCGCACCATCACGTTGCGGGGCTTGAGGTCGCGGTGGACGATCGGCACCGCGTGCACGGCGCACAGGACGGCGCAGAGCTGGGCGGCGACCGCGACGGACCACTGCCAGGGGTACGGGTCGTGCTCGGCGAGATGGTCGGCGAGGTCGGCGCCCTCGACGTACTGCATGACGAGGAACAGGTCGTCGCCGTCGCTGCCCGCGTCGTGGACGGTGACCAGGCCCGGGTGGTCGACCTGGGCGGTGACCCGGCACTCGCGGACGAAGCGGCGGCGCAGCTCGTCCGCGGCCTCGCTGTCGATGGGGCCGGTGACCCGGTCGGGGCGGAGCAGCTTCACCGCGACGCGGCGGTCCAGGCGCTGGTCGTAGGCGGTCCAGACCTGGCCCATGCCGCCCTGGCCGAGGAGGGTCGCCAGCTGGTAGCGCCCGCCGATGAGACGCCCGTTCACCGGCCCTCCTCCTTACGGAGGTAGTCGCTCAGCTCGTCCAGTTCGGCACGGACCTGGTCGATGCGCTGGGGGTGCGGGTGGGGTGAGGGTGGGGACGAGGGGGCCGGCC
>NZ_JBCEWQ010000357.1:0-1035 GCF_038448545.1 Streptomyces sp. CLV115 | reverse complement strand
TCCTACGAGGTGGCACCGGCCTCGCAGGCGTTCCCGGCGGGTACGTACCGCAACATCTCGGGGAACCTGGCACTGTCCTACGGGCTGGTCGCCGCGTCCCGGCAGGCGGACCTGCCGCTGTATCTGGGCTCGTACCCGATCACTCCGGCCTCCGACATCCTGCACGAGCTCAGCAAGCACAAGAACTTCGGGGTGCGCACGTTCCAGGCCGAGGACGAGATCGCGGGGATCGGGGCGGCGCTGGGCGCGGCGTTCGGGGGTTCCCTCGCGGTGACGACGACGTCCGGGCCGGGGGTCGCGCTGAAATCGGAGACGATCGGACTGGCCGTCTCCCTGGAGCTCCCGCTCCTGGTGATCGACATCCAGCGCGGCGGCCCGTCCACGGGCCTGCCGACCAAGACCGAGCAGGCCGACCTCCTCCAGGCGATGTACGGGCGCAACGGCGAGGCCCCGGTCCCGGTCGTGGCCCCCCGTACCCCGGCGGACTGCTTCGACGCCGCACTCGACGCGGCACGCATCGCCCTGACCTACCGCACACCCGTCTTCCTGCTCTCCGACGGCTACCTCGCCAACGGCTCCGAACCGTGGAAGATCCCCCAGCCCGGGGAACTGCCCGACCTGCGGGTCCGGTTCGCCACCGGCCCCAACCACGAACTCGCCGACGGCACCGCCGTGTTCTGGCCCTACAAACGCGACCCGCACACCCTGGCACGCCCCTGGGCGGTCCCCGGCACACCCGGTCTCGAACACCGTATCGGCGGCATCGAGAAACAGGACGGCAGCGGCAACATCTCCTACGACCCCGCCAACCACGACCTCATGGTCCGCACCCGCCAGGCCAAGATCGACGGCATCGAGGTCCCCGACCTCGAAGTCGACGACCCCGACCAGGCACGCACCCTCGTCCTGGGCTGGGGCTCCACCTACGGCCCCATCACCGCCGCCGTACGCCGGCTCCGCGCCGCCGGACAGCCCATCGCCCAGGCCCACCTGCGCAACCTCAACCCCTTCCCGAAGAACCTCGGCGAAGTCCTG
>NZ_JBCEWQ010000356.1:0-1139 GCF_038448545.1 Streptomyces sp. CLV115 | reverse complement strand
CCCCGGGACCGAGGCCGCCGCCGAGGCGCACCGCCGCGAACTGGCCCAGCTGGCCTGGCCCGAGGCCGCGGGCACCACCCCCGAGCAGCGCGAGGCGCTCGAACTCGCCGTACGCCACCGCCTCGCCCCGCGCGCCGTCGCCTCCGTCCTGGGCCTCGAACCGGCGACCGCCCGTGAGCTGCTGGCCGCCGCCGCCTGCGAGGTGGAGCGCACCCGCGCCGCCCTCGCCGTCGTGGAGACCGGCAACTGCCCCACCGTCGCCCGGCTCACCGGCGGACGCGCCCTGCTCTCCGCCGCCCTGCGCCGCGAACTCGTCCGCCACGTCGACGACTGCCCCCGCTGCCGCAGGGCCGCCGAACGGGCCGGTGCGGAGGGCCCCTGGCCCGGCGCCGCGGTCACCGCGGCCGCCGCGCTGCCGGTCGTCGAGGCGCCCCGGCCGTCGGCGTACGTCGCGATGGTCCACGCCCGGCGGAACCGCTCCGGCGGCCCGCGCTTCGACCGGGCGGGCTTCCCCATGGACCCGAAGGACCACGCCGCGCGCCGGGACCGGCTGAGGGCCAGGGTCGTGACGACGACGGTGGTGGCGACGGTCGTGGCCGCCCCGGTGATCGCGCTGTGGACCGCGTACCGGGGCGCGCCGCTGACCGGTGAGGGCCATGAGGGCTCGTCGGTCACCGCCACCGAGAGCGACGCCCGGCACGAGCTCGACGACGGAGCGGAAGGCCACTACGAGAACGCGGGCAACGCCCGGCCCCAGCCCGGTGCCCGCTTCGACGACGGCCGTGCTCCGGACGTCTCTGCGGAGGTGATCGGCTCGGGTCCGGGCCGGGACGGCGTCGGCGGGCTCACCGTCGAGGCCCGCTCGTCCGGCGGCCGGACCCTGATCCGGCTGACCGCGTCGGGCGGCGCGCCGGTCGCCTGGTCGGCCCGCGCCGACGTGTCCTGGGTGCGGTTGAGCAGCTACTCGGGCACCCTCGCCGCAGGCGAGAGCGTCACGCTCGTCGCCCTCGTGGACCACCAGCAGGAACCGGCCGGCCCGTGGAGCGCGCGCATCGCCCTCGCCCCGTCGGGTTCGGCGGTGGTGATCCGGGGGCACGGCGCGACGTGGCCCCCGCCCGGCGGTCCGGGGAGGACGCGGG
>NZ_JBCEWQ010000355.1:0-1160 GCF_038448545.1 Streptomyces sp. CLV115 | reverse complement strand
GCCGCGGCCACGCCGACCAGGGTGGGCAGGGCGAGGCCCACGCCGATGCCGGTGACCATCATGCCGGGGAGAAAAGAGCTCGCGTAGTGCGGAGCGGTGTCGAGCGCGACGGCCCACCAGGCGAGCCCGAAGCCGAACAGCAGGCAGCCGAGCGCCGCCGTGCGGCCCGCCCCGATCCGGCGGACGAGCGGTCCCGAGAGGACGGCGAGCACCGGCACGACCAACGGCCCCGGTGCGATGGCGAGTCCGGTACGGATCGCCGAGTACCCCCACACCTGCTGGCACCAGAGCACCGAAGTGAGCAGCATCGCCGCGAACGCGACGGTGAAGAGCAGTGCCGCGAGGGTGGCCGTCGCGAAGACCCGGGAGCGCAGCATCGGCAGTTCGACGACCGGGGCAGGGTGCCGGGCGGACCGCATCCAGAAGCCCGCGGCGAGAACGGCCGTCGCGATCAGCGGAACCAGGACTCCGGGCGAACTCCAGCCCCAGGAATCGGCCTTGACCAGGGCGAGGGCCAGCGCGGCGATCGCGAGGGTGAGCAGCACCGCCCCGACCAGGTCGGGGAAGGGGCCCTCGCGATGCGGGCGGGAATCGGGGAGCAGCCGGGCGCCCGCGAGCAGCCCGACCAGGCCGACCGGCACATTGACGAGGAAGACCCAGCGCCAGTCGGCCTCCACGAGCACGCCCCCGACCACCGGGCCGAGGCCGGCCGCGATGCCGCCGATCGCCGCCCAGCTCCGGATGGCCCTGGGGCGGCGCTCCACCGGGGTGTTGACGAGCAGG
Source organism: Streptomyces sp. CLV115 (assembly GCF_038448545.1). Taxonomy (NCBI): domain Bacteria; kingdom Bacillati; phylum Actinomycetota; class Actinomycetes; order Kitasatosporales; family Streptomycetaceae; genus Streptomyces; species Streptomyces sp. CLV115. The sequence goes on along the minus strand of NZ_JBCEWQ010000355.1, from coordinate 377 downwards.
AGTGCGAGGGAGGTCGGCATGAGCGCGGCGGCTCCGGCGGCCTGCAGCGCGCGGGCGGCCACCAGCCAGCCGACGCCCGGGGCCACGGCGCAGAGCGCGGAGGCGACGGTGAAGACCGCCAGCCCGAGGAGGAAGCCGCGGCGGTGACCGTAGCGGTCGGCGAGCCTGCCCGCGACGACGAGCAGGGCGGCGAAGACGATCGCGTACGCGTTGAGCACCCAGGACAGCGAGGAGAGCGAGCTGCCGTCGAAGGCGTCGCCGAGGGCCGGGACCGCGACGTTGACGATGAACAGGTCGAGGTTCACGACGAAGACACCGGCCGCGATGATCCAGACGGAGGCACGGGACGCGGCGGCGGGAGGGGAGGCGGAGGGGGC
>NZ_JBCEWQ010000354.1:0-1180 GCF_038448545.1 Streptomyces sp. CLV115 | reverse complement strand
GGATCTGCCGGTAAGCCGGGTGGTCCGGCACGTCCGGGCGGGGCGGCTCCTCGACGGGCACTGGGGCGGCGATGGTGAGGAGCGTCTTGCGGGTGATGCGTAAGTTTTCGCTCTCCGTGTCGAGTTCGCCGAGGCGTGCGGCGAGTTCCTCGATGCGGGAGCGGAGTTGTCCGTCCTGCTCGCCCAGTTCCCGCTCGCGCGCCTCGATGTACTCCAGGATGGCACTGATCTGCGGGTCCTCTCGCACGCTGCCCTCCAGGAGGGGACGGTGGCACCGGTGAGGCGGCGAGCCATGACGGAGGTCATCGCCCAGAACACGCGGGAGCGGGAGCTGGCGGGCCGGTGTTCGTAGTCACGGACCAGACGCCGGTAGAACATCGAGATCCCGTTCGTCTGCTCGACGATCCAGCGCTTGGCCTGCGGGACGAAACCCTTGTCTGCGGGGTTGCGCTCGACGATCTCGACATCGATGCCGTACTGCTTGCCGTGCTCGACGACGCTCTTCTTGAACCCCTGGTCGACCAGCGCCTTACGGACCGTGTCGGTCTGTGCGGCCACACCGTCCAGCAGAGCGATGCCCGCGGCGTTGTCGTGCGCGGGGGCCGCCAGCACGACGACCTCGATGACCAGGCCCAACGTGTCCACGGCCAGGCATCTCTTCCTGCCTGGCACCTTTTTCGCGGCATCCTTCCCGGTCGTGGCGGCCGGCACATCGACTGCGGAGTGAACACTCTGCGTGTCCAGAACGATGAGGCTCGGGTCGGCTAATCGCCGTTTCTTCTCCCGCAACTGCCACCGCAGAAGATCGTGGATGGTCTGGTCGGTACCGTCGTCGCGCCACTTGTAGAAGTAGTACTTCACCGCACCGGCGGGCGGCAGATCGTGGGGCAACAGGTCCCACTGGCAGCCGGTGCGGTTCTGGTACAGAATCGCGTTCACGATCTCCCGCATCGCGTATCCGCCCTGGTGGCCGCTGACCGACGGGTGCCGGGCCTTCCAGGCGCCGATCACAGGATCGACCAACGCCCATTGCTCGTCGGAAACATCACTCGAGTACGGCTTGCGATCACTCATCCCGTCACCCAAGCGAATCTCGCACGCTTGACCGGCAACGATGCTCCAACCTCACCCCATCGAGCGATGACAAGCCGGATAGAAGATCACGTACCGCACTCTCAGC
>NZ_JBCEWQ010000353.1:0-1241 GCF_038448545.1 Streptomyces sp. CLV115 | reverse complement strand
GATGCCCCCGATGCCCCCGATGCGCCCGAGGTGTCCGGCGTACCCGGGGCACGGGGCGGCGGCCGGGTGCCGTCGCCGCCGCACATGGCCGGTACGGACGAGCTGGGTCCGTCCGGGAGCGAGCCCGACTGGTGGCGGGTCGAGCCGGGGCCGTTCGGCGAGGGGGTCGACGTACCGGGGTTCGTCGGCGGTGTCGAGATCCCGGACATGATGCAGCCGCCCCCGTCCCGGGAGGCGGTGCCGCGCCCGCGCAAGGCGGAGAACGGACCGGCGGACGGTGACGGTGACGCGGACGGGGCCGAGGACGCCGCCCCGGAGGAGGACGAGGAGGAGGCGCCCAGGCGGCGCCGGCTTCCGGGACTGCGCCGCCGCGCGCCGCGCGAGCGCGGGGCGGGCGGCCACGGCTTCTCCCACCCGCTGCTGCTGCTCGCCGCCCTGCTGCTGGTGGCGGGTGTGGTGACGGGCTCCTGGCTGGCCCTGGCGGGTGGCTGGCTCCTCGCGTACAGCTCGCGCACGATGTCCCGCGCGGAAGCGAAGTGGGCCGCGATGGGCCTGCCGGGCGTGGTCGCGGCGGGCGCCCTGGTCTGGCTGTGGGGCAGGACCGAAGGCCGCTGGGGCGAGCCCATCGGGACCGGTCAGCTGGGCGACGCGATCGGCGAGATGTGGCCGTGGGTGGTGCGGGGGGCGGCCGTCGCCTCCGCGCTCTACCTGGTGTGGCGATCACGGCGACCACGCACCTGACGCCTGACGCCTGACGCCCGATGCCCGATTCCCGACGCCTGACGGGCGCCGGGCCGTTGGCCGTCGGCCGTGCGTCTGCGGACCGGGCGCCGGGGTGTTCGTCGTCGGCCGTGGGTCTGACGCCCGCGCCGGGATGCTCGTTGTCGGCCGCCGGGTACGGCTGGTCGTCGTCCGTAATCCGTCCGGGCGGGGCTGTTCGCCGCCGTCCGTGCGTCTGACGCTCGCGCCGGGCCGTACGCCTCGGCCGTGCGCCTGACGACCGGGCGCCGGGCTGTTCGTCGTCGGCCGCCGGGTACGGCTGGTCGTCGTCCGTAATCCGTCCGGGCGGGGCCGTTCACCGCCGTCCGTGCGTCTGACGCTCGCGCCGGGCCGTACGCCTCGGCCGTGCGCCTGACGACCGGGCGCCGGGCCGTCCGTTGTCGGCCGCCGGGCACAGCCGGTCGTCGCCCGTAAGCGTCCGGCCCGAGCCGATCCCTCCGGCCCCCGCTCCGGCCCCCGCT
>NZ_JBCEWQ010000352.1:0-1275 GCF_038448545.1 Streptomyces sp. CLV115 | reverse complement strand
CCCCACCACCCTCCGCGCCCACCTCACCACCACCACACCCACCAGCATGTCCATCGAGGCGGTGGACGGTGAAGGCCAACCAGTTTTCAGCATCGGCGAGTTGGCGCTCATGCCGGTCTCGCAGGAGCAGCTCCGGGTGACGTCCGGCACGGCGCCGAGCGTGCTGTACCGCGTGGACTGGAACCCGGTGCACGACGGCGGTGAGCACAGCAGTAAGCAGGGCAGCGAACGCCCGGGTGTCGAACGAAGCTGGGCCGTGCTCGACGGGCCGGGTGGACTCGGTGCGCTCGCCGACAGCGCCGGTGGCGTTCCCGACGTGGTGTTGCTGCCGTGCCGGACCCCGTACGACTCTGCCGCCACTGACGATCAGGGAAAGGCGGTTCGTACGGCGGTGGAGGCTGCCCTGCGGACCGTTCAGGAATGGCTGAGCGACGACCGCTTCGCCGACGCGCGCCTGGTCGTCGTCACACGCGACGCGGTGGCGGCCGAACCGGGCGAAGGCGTGCGCGACCTGGCCGGCGCGGCCGTCTGGGGGCTGATCCGCTCCGCGCAGGCCGAGAATCCGGACTGCTTCGCCCTGCTCGATCTCGATGCCGAGCTGCCCCGCCACCTCGACCCCGTGCCGGACTTCCTGCGCATCGCCCTCGACTGCGGTGAACCCCAACTGGCCGTCCGGAACGGTGCGGTGTACGCGAACAGGCTGGCCAAGGACAACGCCGAAGATGTCCTCGCGCTGCCGGACGACGCGTCGCACTGGCACCTGGGCAGCACCGGCACCGGCACCCTGGAGAACATCGCCCTCGTCCCCGCGCCCCGCGCGGCCGAGCCGCTGACCGGCCACCAGGTGCGGGTCGCCGTACGTGCGGTGGGAGCGAATTTCCGTGACGTACTGATCGCGCTGGGCAGTTATCCGGGCGACGCACCGATGGGCAGCGAGGGCGCGGGCGTGGTGCTGGAGGTCGGCCCCGACGTGACATCGGTGGCCGTCGGCGACCGCGTCATGGGCCTGTTCTCCGAGGGTGCCGGACCGATCGCGGTCACCGACGGACGCACCCTCGTCCGAGTGCCGCAGGGCTGGACGTTCGTCGAGGCGGCCTCCACCCCGATCGTCTTCCTGACGGCGTATTACGGGCTGGTGGACCTGGCGGGACTGCGGGCCGGGGAACGACTGCTCGTGCATTCGGCGGCCGGCGGCGTGGGCATGGCGGCCCACCAGATCGCCCGACACCTCGGCGCGGACGTCTACGGCACCGCCGGCACCGGCAAATGGGCCAC
>NZ_JBCEWQ010000351.1:0-1293 GCF_038448545.1 Streptomyces sp. CLV115 | reverse complement strand
TATTTGGCGGCGAGAGCGGCCCCCGCACGGTCCGCGCCGAGACCCAGCCGCCGCGCACAGCTCCGGCTCTGCACGACCGCCAGGCCCGCGACCGCCGCCCCGAGCACCAGCCAGCCCGCCGGACCGGGCCTGGGCGCGCTCGCGGTCCTGCTGGCCTCGGTGCTCTGGGGCACCACGGGCACCGCCGCGACCTTCGCGCCCCAGGTGGGGCCGCTGGCCATCGGCGCCGCCGCGATGGGCCTGGGCGGACTGCTCCAGGCCCTGCTGGCCGGGCGCCGGATCGCGAGGGCCCGTACGGAGCTGAGGGCGCAGTGGCGGATCGTGCTCGTCGGGGGAGCGGGCGTGGCGCTGTATCCGCTGGCGTTCTACACCTCCATGCATCTGGCCGGGGTCGCGGTCGGAACGGTCGTTTCCATCGGCTCGGCCCCGCTGGCCTCGGCCCTGATCGAGCGGTTCGCCGACGGGCGGCGCCTGTCCCGGAGGTGGCTGGCGGGGGCCGCCCTGGGGCTGGCCGGCACGGTGCTGCTCTGTGCGGCCGAGGCCGCGCAGGCCGGTACCGGGGCGGGCGCCGGCTCCGTCCGGGGGACCGTCGTCGGCGTGGCGCTCGGGCTGGTCGCGGGCCTGACCTACGCCGTGTACGCGTGGGCGGCGCACCGCCTCATCACCCGCTCGGTCACCTCGCGGGCGGCCATGGGCGCGGTGTTCGGTCTCGGCGGGCTGATGCTCGTACCGGTGCTGCTGGCCACCGGCGCACCGCTGGTCGACTCCTGGACGAACGCGGGCGTCGGGATCTACATGGCGCTGGTGCCGATGTTCACCGGGTACGTCCTGTTCGGCTACGGCCTGTCCCGGATCCCCGTCAGCACCGCGACGACCCTGTCCCTGCTGGAGCCCGCCGTGGCGGCGGTGTTCGCGGTGCTGGTCGTGGGCGAACACCTGCCGGTGCTCGGCTGGACCGGCATCGCGCTGGTCATCGCCTGCCTCGGCGTGCTGACCGTCCCCTCCCGCCGCTTCCGCGGCGCGGAAGCGGCGAAGGGGGAGCGGAGGGAGGCGCAGGAGCACGACTCGGATGCGCCGGAGTCCCGCGACGGGCTGGCCCTGGACGCCTGACGGCCGCCGCGCGGGGCCGGGGAGTCCCGGCGGTGCGTGGTCCGGCAGGCGGACGAGCAGCTGCACGAACCTGCCGCGTCCGGCCGGGACGCGGGCGCGAGCAGCGCACCGCCGCACGGCCGGGGCCGGCAGCGCGAACAGCGCATCGCCACCTGCTCCCCTCCCAGCCCTCTCCCCCTCTCC
>NZ_JBCEWQ010000350.1:0-1338 GCF_038448545.1 Streptomyces sp. CLV115 | reverse complement strand
CGGCGAATTCCAGGGGTCGTTGCAACACAGAGGTCAACTGGCTGTGGCCAGGAGCTTAGTGAGACGCTTGGCTGGGGTTTCCCAGCCAAGCGTTTTGCGTGGCCGGCTGTTCAGTTCGGCGGCGACGGCCGTCAGGTCCTCGGGGGTGTGAGCGGCCAGGTCGGTGCCCTTGGGAAAGTACTGCCGCAGCAGGCCGTTGGTGTTCTCGTTGGAGCCGCGTTGCCAGGGGCTGGCCGGGTCGCAGAAGTAGACCGGGATGTCGGTGGCAACGGTGAACGCCCGGTGGGCGGCCATCTCCGAGCCCTGGTCCCAGGTCAAGGATCGCCAGAGGTGCCGTGGGAGGGTCTGGACGGTCGTGGCGAGCGCGTTGCGGGTGGCGATGGCGCTGTGGCCGACCGGCAGGTGCACGAGCATCACATAGCGGGTGGACCGCTCGACGAGGGTGCCGATGGCGGAACGGCCGTCCTTGCCGATGATGAGATCGCCCTCCCAGTGTCCGGGGACGGCCCGGTCGGCGGCTTCGGCAGGGCGTTCGCTGATCAGGACCATGTCCTTAATGGCGCGGGAGGCGCGCTTGTGGGCCTGGCGGTGGGGGCGCCGACGGGCCCGGCCGGTGCGAAGCGCGCGGGTCAGTTCCCGGCGGAGTTCTCCGCGGCCCTGGACGTAGAGGGCCTGATAGATCGTCTCGTGGGTCACGTGCATCTCCGGCCGGTCGGGGAAACGTGCCCGCAGAGCGTGACAGATCTGTTCAGGGCTCCAGCGCATCGCCAGGTGATCCTGGATGAAGTCGCGCAGTTCGGGGTTCTGGCCGATCTTGCCCACCTTGGGCCGTGGGCGGCGCCGTTCGGCTCGGCGGTGGGCGTGAAAGGGCTGGTAGCTGAAGCCGCCCCTGGGCATGGGCCGTCGGTTGCGGCGTATCTCCCGGCTGATCGTGGAGGGGCTGCGGCCCAGCTCGGCGGCGATCTGCCGGACGGACGCCTTCTCGCGCAGCCGGTCGGCGATGTGGATGCGGTCGTGCTCCTGGAGGTACCGCGACGGCGTGGGAGGCAGCTCCTCCACCGGTGCCGGGACCTGTCCCGGCACCGGGTAGATCGGAGGAACTGCCTTCCGACCGCCTGGCGGTGAGTGCCAGCCGTTGCGCCACCGCTTGCCGGTGCGCAGGTTGATGCCGACTATCCGGGCGGCTTCCCGTGTGCTGTACCCCTGCTCCATGAGCAGGAAGTATGCGGCCCGCTCTCGGGCCATGTTGCGCCCGCCGCCGGGCCCCCGGTTCTTCCGAATCTCGAACTCCATCGCATCCCCTGAGCTGGGGTGTTGCGACGACCACTAGAACTCAAG
>NZ_JBCEWQ010000349.1:0-1378 GCF_038448545.1 Streptomyces sp. CLV115 | reverse complement strand
GCCCACCCGCTTCGCCACCGGATCGGCCGTCACCACGATGGCCCGCCAGACGGGTTCGGTGCTGGGGGTGGCGCTGATGGTCACACTGCTCGGTGCGCCGGACGGACCGGGCGCGGTCCTCGACGCGTTCCGCCACGGCTGGTGGGTGGCCGCCGCCACCGCCGTACTCGCCGCGTTCACCGCCCTGGCCCTGCACCGGCCGGACGCCGCGCCTGCCTCCGTCTGACCGCGCCGTGGCAGCAGTGCGGCGGACGGCCGGGACGATCCCCGGCAGCCCGCCGCACTTTCTGCACTCCGTCGTCCGCGTCCTACGCGGCCGAGCGGAAGGCCGGAAGGTAACCGCCGGACTGGCCGGCGGCCCTGGGGTGGTACGAGTTGTAGACCGGGATCGACACGCTGTGGAGCCACGCGTCACCGGAGCACAGCTCGTGGCCGGTGAACTCGTCGACCACGCTGGAGAACGTGAATCCGGCGTCGGCCGCCTGCTTGGCGATGACCCCGTTCAGCACGTCGGAAGCATTGTTGATCGCCGTCCGCTCCTTCTCCGACAGTCCGGCGATGCAGCTGCCGCCGAGCTGGTAGAAGCGCGGGTAGCCCAGCACCACGACATGGGCCTGCGGGGCGCGCGACCGGATGGAACCGTAGAGCGAACTCAGGCCGGAAGGAAGTGAGTTCTGCATCTGCGAGACGGCCGAGCCGATGCTGCTGAGGCAGGTGGCCTCACCGGACAGCACGCAGTCCTGCATGACATCGGCGAAGCCGACGTCATTGCCGCCCGCGGTGACGCTGACCAGGCCGGTGGACGAGTTCAACGCCCCCAGCTGGGTGCCGGCGACCGAGCTGGTCGTGGCGCCCGAACAGGCCACGAAGGCAAAGGAGGAAGGCGAGTTCGCAGCCGCCCAGAGGTAGGGGTAGGCGTTGGTGCTGCGGCGGCAGTCGCCGCTGTCGGACAGATAGCTTCCCGCGCCGACGCCGGAGGAGTACGAATCGCCGAGGGCGACGTAACCATCAGCGGCGGCCGAGGAGTTGGCCGAGGCCGGCTGGGCGACGCCCAGCGCGGCAACGGCGGCGAGGACCAGAGTGGATGCGGACGCCCAGAATCTCCGTACTGACATGGCTGTCAGCCCTCCGAAGTGTGGGGGGTGGGTGGGGGGTTGATTGAGCGCCACGTTTCTAGCAGCTATGGGTACCGGCCGGTAATAGCTGTGGAAGAACTGGTCTGATATGCCCGAATGATCGTTCGGGTGTCATGGCTCCGCGCGTAGATAAACCTCCGGCCGCACCCCGAACGGGTGGCGTGACGGCGGGAGGTCGGGTGTGGTCGCGCGGGATGGGTGCAGGGGAATGCGGGGGAACGCACGGGCGGACGGGAGCGGAG
>NZ_JBCEWQ010000348.1:0-1406 GCF_038448545.1 Streptomyces sp. CLV115 | reverse complement strand
CTAGTACTGCAACGGTGCTTGCCGTGACTGATGGCCAGGTCAGGGGCTGTGCCCGCGCCGTTTGTAGTGACTGATGCGGGCCTGGTGTTGTCGTCGTCGGCGCCAGGTCGACCAGTGCAGGATGTGCTCGACGGGTGTGGGCCGACGGTCGGTGAGGCGGGTGATCAGCCGTCGTATTTCGGCGAGGCTGAGGTGGATGAGCTGGGAGGATCCGTTTCTGCTTTCCCGGCATCCAGCTCGCGGGCTCGCAGGACGGTCAGGCAGGCGTGGGCGGCCATGGCCAGGGTCATGTGGCGGTGCCAGCCGGGATAGCGGCGGACCTGGTAGTCGTCCAGGCCGCATTCCTGCTTCGCGCTCTGGAAGCATTCCTCGATGGCCCACCGGCTGCCCGCGATGCGGATCAGGTCATCGAGCGTGGTCCCGGCGGAGCAGTAGGCGATGTAGTAGGAGATCTCCTGTGGGCGGGCGACGCTGCGGCGGGCGATCACCCAGTGGCGGCGGTCGGGCCGGTGCCAGGGCCGCACCTCGACCCGAGCCCAGTCGTAGATTCGCAGGCCGTGAGCCCCGCTGCCGCAGGAACGACGTTTCCACTTCTGCCGGGCAAGACCGTTGAACAGGTCGTGGACGGGATGGTCGAGTGCCCAGCGGGTGACCACGGTGTCGTGCCGGGTGGTGGCCATGACGTGGAAGACGTCTGCCCGCTCCAGCTCCGAGCGCCAGCCCTTGGAAAAGCCGTAGGCGGCATCTGCGGTCACCCAGCGAAATGGGATGTTGTCTCGGATGGCTCGGCGGACCATCACCTTTGCCATGGCCACCTTGGTCTCGAAGGCCACCTCGTCGTCGATGCCGGCCCGGCGGCACCTTTCGCGGTCGTCGGTCCAGGAAGTGGGCAGATAGAGGCGCCGGTCGATCAGTGTCCGCCCGCGGTCGGTGGCATAGGCGAGGAAGACGCCGACCTGGCAGTTCTCCGTCCGCCCGGCGGTGCCGGAGTACTGCCTTTGCACCCCGGCCGACCGCGTCCCCTTCTTCAGGAAGCCCGTGTCGTCCACGACCAGAACAGCGTTGGGATCGCCCAGGTTGTCGACGACGTACTGACGCACGTCGTCGAGCACCTCATCTGCGTCCCACTCGATCCGGTTCAGCATCCGGTGGATGCGGTCCGGACCTGCGTGGCCGGCTTCCTCAGCAAGGGTCCAGCCGTTCTTCCGCTGCAGCGGAGCGATCAGGCCCCGCATGTAAGCAAGTGCCGACTCCCGGGGCTCCGACCTGCTGAAACGGTGCACGAACCGCTCATGCACAGCTTCCAGTTCACTCGCCCACAACCTGACATCAGCAAGGTCCCCACCCACAACCACACCAACGACCGACCTGGCCATCAGTCACGGCAAGCACCGTTGCAGTACTAG
>NZ_JBCEWQ010000347.1:0-1423 GCF_038448545.1 Streptomyces sp. CLV115 | reverse complement strand
GGGCGAGGGGCGGGGGGGAGCCGTCGAGGCCGGTTCAGCGGTGCGCGCGGCGCAGCCGACGGGCCTTTACCACCATCGCGCCGCCGCCGATCAGGAGCCCGGTGGCGGTGAAGCCGGCGGGCAGGAGGCCGTCCGGGCCGGTCGCGGCCAGCTCCGGGCGGCCGCTGTCCACAGGGGCTTGGCCCGCCTCCGCGGGCGGCCGGGGGCCGGCGGTGGAGTCGGTGGCGGCATCGGCATCGGTGCCGGTGTCGGTACCGGTGTCGGTACCGGTGTCGGCGTCAGCGTCTGTGTCGGCTCCCGGCCGGTTCGCGTCCGGCCGGGTCTCGGGCGGGATTTCGCGCGGAGTCTCTCCGGTGCCGCCGACCTCGCCCGTCTCACCAGTGACATCCGTGTCACCCGTATCGCCTGTATCACCGGCGCCGCTGTCCTCGACGACGGTGAAGGGGTAGTCCTCGGACTCACCGACCCAGGCCCCGTCGTCCTTGCCCGGCTTGCCGGCCGTACCGCCCGCCGCGTGCTGCCGCTGGACGATGGCGGCGTTGGCGGTGATCCGGCCGGGGCTGGTGTCGGAAGTGAACGCCATCCGGACCTGGATGGTGACGGTGCGCCCGGCGGGAACGGTGAAGCCGTCGAAGGAGTCGCCGCCCGTGCCGCCGAAGACACCGATGTGCTCGTCCAGGTCGGTGGTCTCCCAGGTGACGCGGTGCTCGGTGCCGGGGCTGGCCTGATCGGAGAACTTCAGCTGGATCTGGTCCGAGGTCAGCTTGCGGTCCTCGTCGGTGAGGACGAGCACGGGGTGGATGGCCCGGCACGACTCGGTCGTGGTGTTGGTCAGCTCCAGGAACCAGGTTCCGTAGCCGCCGCCGGACGCGTACGTGTCCGGGCCGCCGAGGATGCGGGTGCTGATCGGGAAGTCCTTCGCCGCCGGATCACCGCAGGCGGGCTGCTGGTCGGCGGTGGTGGAGCCGGGCGAGGAGACCGGGGTCGCCGAGGACGCCGCGGAGGCGGGCGCGGCGGATGTGCCGCCGAGCACGACGGCGGGGACGACGCTCGCCGCGGCCAGCCCGAGCGCGAATCCGTGCCGGGTCCGCCCGGGGGACGCCGGGGACGAGGGCGAGGAGGGACTCGCAGGGGCGGTGAACACCGGGATGGACGCGGCCGTGGCCAGGGGGACGGACGTGGGACTGGTGCCGGGGATGGAGTCGGCGATCCGGCCGGGCGTCGAACCCGTTACGCGGCCGGGCTCCGGGCCGGCCGGTGCGGAGGCCCTGGAAGGCGGCCCGGCCGGGGTCGGTGTGGGGGACATCTGGGGGATCACCCTTCGCTGGTCGCGAAACGGTCGGCTCACCCCGTGCGCCGGAGTTCACCGGTTCTGGGCCGCGACGCTGCCACGCACGCGCGAGACCCCGGCCCCGACATGCCG
>NZ_JBCEWQ010000346.1:0-1463 GCF_038448545.1 Streptomyces sp. CLV115 | reverse complement strand
GCCTCACCCCCCACCTCCACCACGCCCACCACGACACCGCCCGCCTGACCGCCGCCGTCTACCGCACCGGACTTCACCTCCACCGCAACACCAGCCCAGGAAAGCGCCGCCAACTCCTCGCCCTCGACGCCGCCCGCGCCGGGGCGCGCCACCTCCACCGCGACCTCACCCGTCGTATCCCAGCCGGCACTTGGGCACCGGTGTGGGCCACCGGCAGCACGTTCAACCCTGCTCTGCGCGACACCCTCACCGGCCACACGGACACCGTGGTGGCGGTGGCGTGCACGATGCTCGACGGTCGCCCCGTTGCTGTCACCGGCAGCAGGGACAACACGGTGCGGGTGTGGGACCTGACCACCGGCCGGCCTATCGGCGAACCCCTCACCGGCCACGCCGGCGACGCGCAGGCGGTGGCGTGCACGATGCTCGACGATCGCCCCGTTGCTGTCACCGGCGGTTGGGACCAGATGGTGCGGGTGTGGGACCTGACCGCTGGCCGGCCCATCGGCGAACCCCTCACCGGCCACACCGACGTCGTGGCGGCGGTGGCCTGCACCATGCTCGACGATCGCCCCGTTGCTGTCACCGGCAGCAGGGACGACACGGTGCGGGTGTGGGACCTGACCACCGGCCGGCCCATCGGTAAACCCCTCACCGACCACACCGACGTCGTGGCGGCGGTGGCCTGCACCATGCTCGACGATCGCCCCGTTGCTGTCACCGGCAGCAGGGACCACACGGTGCGGGTGTGGGACCTGACCACCGGCCGACCCATCGGCGAACTCCCCATCGGCTACGTGGCGGCGGTGGCGTGCACAATGCTCGACGATCGCCCCGTTGCTGTCACCGGCGATTGGGACAAGATGGTGCGGGTGTGGGACCTGACCACCGGCCGACCCATCGGCGAACCCCTCACCGGCCACACCGACGTCGTGGCGGCGGTGGCCTGCACCATGCTCGACGATCGCCCCGTTGCTGTCACCGGCAGTTGGGACCACACGGTGCGGGTGTGGGACCTGACCACCGGCCGACCCATCGGCGAACCCCTCACCGGCCACACCGGCCACACCGGCCACACAGGCGACGTGGTGGCGATGGCGTGCACGATGCTCGACGATCGCCCCGTTGCTGTCGCCGGCAGCAGGGACGGCACGGTGCGGATCTGGGACCTGATCACCCGCCGACCGGTCGCGGAGTTTCTCACCGACAACCCGCGCTCCGTAGCGTTCAGCAGCAGTGGCGACCTCGTCATCGGCTTCCACAACGACGTAGCCGTCTACCGCCGCCAACCACAACCCCAACGCTCACGGAGGACCAGCTAGCGCACCTGTGCAGAGCTGAGAGTGCGGTACGTGATCTTCTATCCGGCTTGTCATCGCTCGATGGGGTGAGGTTGGAGCATCGTTGCCGGTCAAGCGTGCGAGATTCGCTTGGGTGACGGGATGAGTGATCGCAAGCCGTAC
>NZ_JBCEWQ010000345.1:0-1474 GCF_038448545.1 Streptomyces sp. CLV115 | reverse complement strand
TCCCCGGGCAGGGGCCCCGAGGCTCCGAAGTCCCCCACCTTCCCGGGCAGGGAGCCCCCGAGGCTCCGAAGTCCTCCACCGCCCCGGACCGGCAGCACGGTCCAGGCCCCTCGACGAACTGCCGGCGCCGGTACGCCGCGCGGTCGGCCCGGCCCGGCCGCGGTGCGCCGCGCGGTCCGGCCCGGGTGCGTCGCGCGGTCCGGTCCGGGGGAGCCCTGGAGGGCCGGGCGAGAACCACCGAGCGGGGCGGCGCACTCCACGGGCCTTGGCCACCGCCGCTCTCGGACAACGGCGAATCGGCGAACACGACGAGGGGCCCACCAAAACGGTGGGCCCCTCGTCGGCGCTGCCGGCTCCCGTGCTCCGGCGACGGTCCAAGGTCAGACCTGCATCAGCTCCTGTTCCCGGTCGGCGCCTCCGACCGGCGGCTTTGACCCCAACACGGATACCACGGCCTCCAGTTGCTCGTCGCCCCTGACCATCTCCATATGACGCCCGGGCATAGCCCGCTGGGCCAGACCTGCCGGGTAGAGCTCGCGCCAGTGGGCGAGGTACCGGGCCTCCGGCACCTCGTCGCCACTGCCGTCGCGCACCGTGTCACTGACGAACAGTGTCGCCCTGGCAACCGAGCGGCCGGGCCGGTAGGCGGCGAGCGAGCGTACCTCGGCCTCCAGCACCGCGAAGGGAAGCCACTCGTCCAGCGTGACCAGATCCTCGTCGAGATTCATCTCCGGAGCCAGACGCCGCAACTCCCGCTCCGTCGCGGCCCGCTCGGCACCCTGTTCGTTCTGACCTCGGCTCCACATCTCGTTCACCCGGCTGTACACCTCGGCGTGTCGCTGGAAGCGGTCCTGCTGGTCGTCACCGGTCACCGCCGGCTCCAGCAGGTACAGACCGGCCACTTCCTCAGGGGCCTGCGCACCCATCGCGTGTGCGATCACCGCGCCGGTGGACCACCCGAGGATGGTGCACGGGCCCGCGGGTTGCACACGGCGGATCTCCTGCCAGTACCGGTCCGCGATCGACTCGATCCCGACGAGCGGCACCTCGTCCTCGTTCAGTCCGGGCGCCTGGACGCCGTACACGGTGAACCTGCCAGCCAGGCATCGTGCGAGAGCCCGGTACGGGTGTGTGCTGCCGCCTCCCGGGTGCACACAGAAGAGGGCGGGGAGCTCCGGGTCCGCTCTGGAGGACAGGAGCACCACCAGCCCGGCCGACGCCACCTGCGGGACGTCCAGCGCGGCCGCCAGCTGGGCCACCGTCGGATGCCGTACGAACTGCTGGAGGGCGATGCCCAGACCGGCGTCCCGCAGCCGGGAAACCACCCGCACCGCACTGATCGACTGTCCGCCCAGTTCGAAGAAGTTGTCGTGGATGCCGATGGTGTCGATGCCGAGGACGTCGGACCACACGCCGGTGATGATCTCTTCGGTCGAGTTGCGGGGTGCGGTGTAGGTGGTGGCGAGTTCGGGGC
>NZ_JBCEWQ010000344.1:0-1600 GCF_038448545.1 Streptomyces sp. CLV115 | reverse complement strand
GCTCTCCTTCGACCGCGCGGCAGCCCAGTACGCCGCAGCCCGCCCCGGCTACCCGCCCGCGCTCTTCGACGCGGTCGAGGAACTGGCCCACCGCCCCCTGCGCGGCGCCCGCACCGTCGACGTGGGCGCCGGCACGGGCATCTCCACCCGGCTCCTCCACGAGCGGGGCGCCCTGGTCACCGCCGTGGAACCGGGCGCCGGCATGGCGGAGGAGCTCCACCGCTCGCTCCCCGCACTGCCCGTCGTACGCGGCGACGGCAACCGCCTCCCGCTCGCCACCGCATCCGCCGACCTGATCACATACGCCCAGTCCTGGCACTGGACGGACCGGGCCCTCGCCACCGCCGAGGCACTGCGCGTCCTCCGCCCCGGCGGCGCCCTCGCCCTCTGGTGGAACGTCTCCGACCACTCCGTCCCCTGGATCGACGAGCAGGACGCCCGCCTCCGCCGCTTCTTCGGCGCCGGTGACTCCGCCCACGGCTCGCCCGTCCGCTCCCGCGACCTCCCGTCCGGGCTCGGATTCACGCACCGCCGGCTGCCCTGGACCCGGCGGGTGCCCCTCGACACCCACCTCGCCAACCTGGGCAGCCACTCCGCCTTCCTCGTCCTCGGCGCGGAACCCGCGCAACGCTTCCTCGCCGAGGAGCGCGCCCGGCTCGCGGAACTCTTCCCGGACGGCACGGTCGAGGAGAGCTACGCGGTCGAGCTGAGCGTGGCCGTGAGCCCCGGCGCGCCACAGCCCGCCCCTTGACGGACCGACACCCCGGGATGAGTATTCATCACATGATGAATTATCCCGGTGCTGCCATCGAGGCCCGCGGCCTCACGGTCGTACGAGGCGATCGCACCGTCCTGCGCGCCATCGACTTCACCGTCGAACCCGGCAGGATCACCGGCCTCCTGGGCCCCTCCGGCTGCGGGAAATCGACCCTGATGCGGGCCGTCGTGGGCACCCAGGCCAAGGTCACCGGCGCTCTCGACGTGCTCGGCAGCCCCGCGGGCCACCCCGCGCTCCGTCCACGCATCGGGTACGTCACCCAGGCCCCGTCCGTCTACACCGATCTGACGGTCCGGCAGAACCTCGACTACTTCGCGGCGGTCCTCCGGCCCGGCCGCCGACAGCGCGACGCCCGCCGCGCCGCCGTCACCCGCGTCATCACCGAGGTCGACCTGGCCGGCCACGCCGACGCGCTCGCCGGCACCCTCTCCGGTGGCCAGCTCGCCCGCGCCTCCCTCGCCGTGGCCCTGCTCGGCACCCCGGAACTCCTGGTCCTCGACGAACCCACCGTGGGCCTGGACCCCGTGCTCCGCCGCGACCTGTGGAACCTCTTCCACCGCCTCGCCGCCGAGCACGGCACCACGCTCCTCGTCTCCTCCCACGTCATGGACGAGGCCGAGCGCTGCCACCGCCTGCTCCTCATGCGCGAGGGCGAGATCCTCGCCGACGGCACCCCCGACGCCCTGCGTACCGCCGCCCGCGCGGCCACCGTAGAAGAGGCATTCCTCCACCTGGTCGACCAGGCCGCCACCCGTCAGGAGCCCACCCGATGAGCACGACACCCAGCCCGGCGCCGACTCCGGCACCCACCCCGGCCCCGAC
>NZ_JBCEWQ010000343.1:0-1631 GCF_038448545.1 Streptomyces sp. CLV115 | reverse complement strand
GCGTGGCCGGGGCGGCGGCGGGCGGGGTGCTGCTGCTGTTGGGCGCGGCGGTGATGCCGGGGCGGCGCGGGGCCGGGCGCCGGTCCGCACGCGAGGGGCACGACCGGCCGTACGAGGCGCCCGGCTCGGAGCACCCGGACACCTGGCCGCCGACGCAGGAGCCGGGGCCCTCCGTGCAGACGAGCACCCTGCCGGAGCCCGAGCCGGAGCTGTACACGGGGCCGGATCCGGCGGAACGGCACCGTCCGGGCCCGGATCCGGACGGCCGGGACACGGCCGCGTACCCCGTCGTGCCGGACCCGGACCCGGGCCGCGGCCCGGACTCCGCCCCGGATGCGGACGGGCGCCCGCGCGGCTGAGGACCTGCTCGCCCGGGGTTGCGTCCTCGAACGCCGGACGGGCCGGACCTCGCCGGACGGGGCCGGCTCCCGCCGCGCCGCGTCAGCGCTACGTCCTGGCGCGGCTGCCCGTGCCGGTTCCCTTCAGCGCGTCCAGCGCGTACACGCAGCGGTCCTTGCTGCACGCGTACACGACACCGCCCTGCGCCACCGGCGAACCCGTGATCTCGCCGCCGGTCGCCAGCTTCCAGCGGAGCTGGCCGCCCGCCGCGTCCAGGGTGTAGAGGACGTGGTCGGCGGAGCCGAAGTGGACCCGGCCGTCGGCGACCACCGGGGCGCCCACCACCTCGCCGCCCGCCGCGAACCGCCACTTCGGGGTGCCGGTGACCGCGTCGAGCGTGTACAGCGCGCTGCCGCTGCCGACATGGACGTTCCCGGCCGTCACCAGCACCGGCTCGATCGACTGGCGGGCCTCCGTGGCGATGCGCCAGCGGTCCTTGCCGGTCGAGGCGTCGAGCGCGTACACGGTGCCGAGGTAGTCGGCGAGGTACACCCCGCCGCCGGTGACGGCGGGGCCGGGCGCGAACGCGGGCGGCGAGAGGAAGACCGCGGGCGACTCGAAGTGCCAGCGCACATGGCCGGACGCGTTGTCCACGGCGAGGACCCGGGCCCCCGCGCTGACGTAGACGAAGCCGTCCGGCGCCGAGGTCACCCGGACCGGCACCCCGCCGCAGGAGGCGGCGTCGCCGATGGGGTACGACCAGCGCTCGGTGCCGGTACGGGCGTCGACGGCGCGCAGCCGGGCGTCCTGCCAGAGGTAGACCGTGCCGTCGTGGATCGCGGGCCCGGCCTCCGCCGTCTCGAAGTCGGTCTGTACGCCGCCGCTCTCCCAGAGCTTCTCGCCCGTGGACGCCTCCCACGCCTGGACGCCGCCGCCCCTGGTGCCGGTGACGACGGTGCCGCGGTCGGCCTTGAGGGAGTACACCCAGGCGTCCGTCTGCAGCCGCCACCGCTCGGCGCCGGTGGTCGCGTCCAGGGCGTACAGGGACGGCCCGTCGGAGGCGTGGATCCGGCCGCCCTCGACGGCCATCACCCAGGCCACGTCGCGGGTCTTGAACTGGCGCCGCCCGTTGCCGACGTCCAGGGCGTGCACCTCGAAGGACGTGACGTAGAGGAGGTCGCCGGCGACGACCGGCGTGCCCCAGACGTCGTTGGACATGCGGAACCGCCAGGGCCGCCAGCGGTCCGGGCCGGGCGGCGGCTCGGGCGGCTGCGCGGGGCCGGGTACGGGGG
>NZ_JBCEWQ010000342.1:0-1633 GCF_038448545.1 Streptomyces sp. CLV115 | reverse complement strand
GGTCCGGGCTTATCCGGGGCTTATCAGGGGGGAAATGCAGCCGCCGCGGCCGCCGCCCCGAGGGACAGCGGCCGCGACAACAGAACGACCGGCCGGCGGTTCGGCCAGGTCAGGCCATCGCGCCACCCGTCGACTGGCGGCGGCGCAGCTTGTACGCGCCGACGCCGACACCGCCGAGCAGGAGCGCCGAGCCGGCGGCCAGACCGCCACCGGTCACCGCCATGCCGCCAC
Source organism: Streptomyces sp. CLV115 (assembly GCF_038448545.1). Classification (NCBI taxonomy): domain Bacteria; kingdom Bacillati; phylum Actinomycetota; class Actinomycetes; order Kitasatosporales; family Streptomycetaceae; genus Streptomyces; species Streptomyces sp. CLV115. The sequence goes on along the minus strand of NZ_JBCEWQ010000342.1, from coordinate 1,402 downwards.
CACCGGCGTGCACGCCACCGCGGGGCCGGTCGCCGCCGCGGTCGCCGTAGCCACCGCGGTCGCCGCCACGGTCGCCGTAGCCGCCGCGGCCACCCTCGTCGCCGCCACGGTCTCCACCGCGACCGCCCTCGTCGCCACCGCGACCGCCCTCGTCGCCGCCGCGGCCACCCTCGTCGCCGCCGCGGCCGCCACCGCGACCGCCCTCGTCGTCACTGGTGATCACGGAGGCCATGAAGCCGCCGCCGGCGTGGACGCCGCCGTTGGGACGCCCGTGGTCGCCACGGCCACCACGGTCGCCGCCGTAGCCCCCGCGGTCTCCACCGCGGTCGCCGCCACGGCCGCCCTCGTCGCCGCCGCGGTCTCCGCCACGGCCGCCCTCGTCGCCGCCACGGTCGCCACCACGGCCGCCTTCGTCTCCACCGCGACCGCCTTCGTCGCCGCCGGCGACCACGGCAGCCATGAAGCCGCCACCGGCGTGGACGCCGCCGTAGGGGCGGTCGTGGCCGCCACGGTCTCCACCGCGACCGCCCTCGTCGCCGCCACGGTCTCCACCGCGACCGCCCTCGTCGCCGCCACGGTCTCCGCCGCGACCGCCTTCGTCGCCGCCGCGGCCGCCACCGCGACCGCCCTCGTCGTCACTGGTGATCACAGTGGCCATGAAGCCGCCGCCGGTGTGGACGCCGCCACGCGGACGGTCGTGGCCGCCACGGCCGCCGTAGCCACCGCGGTCGCCGCCCCGGTCGCCGTAGCCGCCGCGGCCGCCTTCGTCGCCGCCACGGTCGCCACCGCGACCGCCTTCGTCGCCACCGCGACCGCCTTCGTCGCCACCGCGACCGCCTTCGTCGCCGCCGGCGACCACGGCAGCCATGAAGCCGCCACCGGCGTGGACGCCGCCGTAGGGACGGCCGTGGTCGCCGCCGTAGCCGCCGCGGTCTCCGCCGCGGTCTCCGCCGCGGTCTCCGCCGCGGTCTCCGCCGCGGTCGCCGCCACGGTCTCCACCGCGGTCGGACTTTCCGTAGTCGTCGCCGCCGCGCGAGGACGAGTAACCGTTGTCGTGGCCCGAGTCGCCCGACGCGACCATGGCGTAGGCGGACGGGCCGGTGATGGCGAGGACCGCTGTGACAGCGGCCGAAGCGAACAGTGTGCGGGCAGAGCGCATCTGAACACATTCCTTCCGCCGCAACTGCGAAGAGTGACGGGCTGTCGACTCAAGGTGGCGCAGTAGCGACGTGATCCACCGTCAGCCGGAATGCGAATTCGCGCCAATGGAAAACGCAGCATTGGAGCTACGCCGTGGGCTCTTCGGGTGGAGTGGGGCCGATAATCACCCGTTGGACTGCATACGGCGACGCGTGAGGTTTGGGCGACGGAGCCCCACCCGTTTGCCCACCCCGCCGCGTGG
>NZ_JBCEWQ010000341.1:0-1650 GCF_038448545.1 Streptomyces sp. CLV115 | reverse complement strand
CCCCTCCACCCCGGCCACCGCCGTACCGACCGGCACCCAAGCGGGCCAGATCCACGACGGCACGCTGGACTGGGGCGTCAAGAAGTCCTTCCGCTCGTACGTCACCGGCCCGATCGCCAACGGCAAGGTCCGGATCACGGCAGGCGCCACCGCCTCCGGGGACGGCTACCGCTTCCCCGACGCCACCGGCCGCTTCGACGCCGCGAAGCAGACGCTGAACGCCGGATTCCACGGCAAGGTCCGCTTCCTGGGCCACGAGGAGAACGGCGCGTACACCCTCGATCTCTCCCTGTCCGGCATGGAGATCCAGGTGAACGGCACGAAGGGCAGGCTGATCGCGGACGTCTCCACCAAGGACCGCAAGACCAAGAAGGTCTCCACGTACACCGGTCTGGCCGTCGCCGACCTGAAGCTGCCGAAGGGGCAACTGGCCGCCAAGGGCGGTGTGGTGAACCTCTCGGCCGTCCCGGCGACCCTCACCGCCGACGGCACCAAGGCCTTCGGCGGCATGTACCCGGCCGGTGAGCAGCTCGACGCGCTGACCGTCGCGGTCGCCCTCGACAAGGACGCCGAACTCCCGGCCTCCGCCGGCGGTTCCGGCCTCGCGGGCGGCTCCGGCTCGGCGGGCGGCTCCACGACCGCGGGCGGCGGCGGCGTCGGCGGTGGCGGCTCCGTCGGCGGCGGTTCGGTCGGCGGCGCGGGCTCCCTCGCCGCCACCGGCTCCGACATCCCGGTGGGCGCCCTGTTCGCCGCCTCGGGCGTGGTCGTCGCGGCCGGCGCCGGGGTCGTGATCGCGGCCCGCCGCCGTACCGTCTGACCCGTCGGCGACCGCGCGTGAGGGCACCGCCCGGGTGGGCCGGTCGTACGGCCGCCGCCCGGGCGGTGCTTCAATGCCCAGGTGAACGACAGCGAATTCGACGTACCCGCGGGCATCGACGTACTACGCGTGTTCTGCGGCCCCGACGGCCGGCACGGCAACGCCCTCGGTGTCGTCCGAGACGGCCGCGGCTACCCCGACGAGGCGTCCCGGCAGGCACTGGCCGGCCGGCTCGGCTTCAGCGAGACGGTCTTCGTCGACGACCCCGAGCGCGGACAGGTGGACATCTACACCCCCGGGCTGCGCCTGCCGTTCGCCGGGCACCCGCTCGTCGGCACGGCCTGGCTGCTCGACCTGGAGATCCTGGAACTGGCGGTCGGGGACGTGTTCGCCCGCCAGGACGGCGAGTTCACCTGGATCACCGCCCGCCCCGAATGGGCACCTCCGCGCACGCTGGAGCGGTACGGGTCCGTCGCCGAGGTCGAGGCGCTCACCGGCCCGCCGCCGGGGGAGGGTTGGCTCTATGTCTGGGCCTGGGAGGACGAGGCGGCCGGCCGGGTCAGGGCGCGGGCGTTCCCCCGGCGCGACGACAGCATCGCCGAGGACGAGGCGACCGGGGCGGCCGCGCTGCTGCTCAGCGCGGAGCTGGGGCGGGCCCTCAACATCAGGCAGGGCCGCGGCTCCCAGATCCTCACCGCCCCGGCGCCCGACGGCGCGGTGGAGATCGGCGGCCGCGTCGAGCTGGCCCTGCGCGGAAAGCCCGCCCCGTACGCCGGCTGAGCACGCGGCGGAACACGACGGTGGGGGGGGGGGGGGGGGGGGGGGGGGGGGCG
>NZ_JBCEWQ010000340.1:0-1706 GCF_038448545.1 Streptomyces sp. CLV115 | reverse complement strand
GTCCGGGGTGGGGTTGCGCGTGCCGAAACGGGCCTGGCCGCGGGCCTCGCCGCGGCCGGATCGCGGGCCGGGTCACCGGGTGGACTCCGGGTGGTCCCCGCGTCGTTCGAAGACTTCCATCAGCCGGTGCAGGCGGGGCGCGGCGGCCAGCTCCTCCAGGGTGACCGGGTGGCCCTCCGCGTCGGCGACGGGCAGGCGCCAGTTGGGGTACTGGTCCCAGGTGCCGGGGAGGTTCTGCGGGCGGCGGTCGCCCAGCGCGTCGGGCAGCCAGACGCCGGTCATGCGGGCGGGGGTGCGCAGCAGGAAGCGGTGCACGGCGCGTACGGCGCCCTCCTCGTCGCCCTCGCCCTCGGGGAGCAGGCCGAGTCTGGAGAGGTACCCCAGCCATTCGGCGGTGTCCGCCGCGTCCGCCGTCAGCTCCTGGTCGAGGGGGCCGGTGAGCAGGCCCAGGCGGTGGCGCAGCGTCACATGGTCGCCGCTCAGCCGGGCCGCGGTGGACGGCAGGTCGTGGGTGGTGACCGTCGCCAGGCACTCCTCGCGCCACTGCTCGGGGGCCAGCGGGCGGCCGGTGCCCGCCCAGTCCCGCTCGAACCAGAGGACGGAGGTGCCGAGCACCCCGCGCCGGGCCAGCTCTTCGCGCACCCCGGGCTCGACGGTGCCGAGGTCCTCCCCCACGACGACCGCGCCGGCCCGGTGCGCCTCCAGGACGAGGACGGCGAGCATCGCCTCGGCGTCGTGGGTGACATAGGTGCCCTCGGTGGGCGGGCGCCCCTCGGGCACCCACCAGAGCCGGAACAGGCCCATGACGTGGTCGATGCGCAGGGCGCCCGCGTGGGCGAGGAGCCCGCGCAGCAGTCCGCGGTACGGGGCGTAGCCCGACGCGGCCAGGACGTCCGGGCGCCAGGGCGGCAGGCCCCAGTCCTGACCCCGGGCGTTGAAGGCGTCCGGGGGTGCGCCGACGGACATGCCGTGCGCGAAGGCGTCCTGCTGGGCCCAGGCGTCGGCGCCGCCGGGGTGCACGCCGACGGCGAGGTCGTGGACGACGCCGACGGACATGCCCGCGTCGAGCGCGGCGCGCTGGGCGTCGGCGAGCTGACCGTCAGTCAGCCAGGCGAGCCGGCAGTGGAGGTCGACCCGGTCCAGCAGCTCGCCGCGGGCGCGGGCGGTCTCCTTGGAGCGGGGGTCGCGCAGCCCGGCGGGCCAGGTGTGCCAGTCGGGGCCGTGCACCTCGGCGAGGGCGCACCACAGGGCGTGGTCCTCCAGGGCCTGCCCCTGCCCGGCCAGGAAGTCGCAGTACGCGGCGCGGCGGCCCGGACCGAGGGGCACCTCCCGTACGAGTTCGAGAGCCTGCCGCTTGAGCTCCCAGACGGCGTCACGGTCGATCAGGGCGCCCTTGTTCAGGACGGTGTCGCTGAGCGTCGCGGCGTCCTGCCGCAGATCGTCGAGGGCGCCCCGGTCCCTCACGTGCCCGTACTCGGGGATGGACTCGATGTGCAGGTGCACGGGGTCGGGGAAGCGGCGCGAGGAGGGGCGGTAGGGCGACGGGTCGGAGGGGCGGCCGGGCACCGCGGCGTGCAGCGGGTTGACCTGGACGAAGCCGGCGCCCAGCGTCCGCCCGGACCAGGCGGCGAGGTCGGCGAGGTCGCCGAGGTCGCCCATGCCCCAGGAACGGTCGGAGAGCAGGGAGTAGAGCTGGACGAGGAAGC
>NZ_JBCEWQ010000339.1:0-1708 GCF_038448545.1 Streptomyces sp. CLV115 | reverse complement strand
TCGCTCGCCCTCCCCCTCCGTACGCCCCACGCACCGGCCGGTGGCACTGCCCACCTACCGCAAGCCGCCGAGCAAGGTCGTGCGACACGGCACCTCCCTGGTCAACCTCACCCTGCTGATCACGGCCCCCGCGGTCTTCGCCGTCGCCGTACTGCGTCCCCGCTCCCGCTGACCTCCGAAGGATCACCATGTCGGAATGGCTTGTTCTCGCCCTCGCCATGGCGGCGGCCAGCGCCGTCGTCCTGACCATCGCCGTGCTCAACAACCGCCGGATCGGAGAGGACGACGACCCGTCCGAGACCCCTGACGTCATCGAGTACATGACGATGATGATCGGCGTGGTCTACGCGATCGTGCTGGGCCTCGCCATCGCGGGCGTCTGGGAAGGACGCGGCGCCGCCCAGGAGTACGTACGTCAGGAGGCCCAGGCACTGCACGAGGTGAGTGTCCGCTCCGCCGTCTACCCGGCCGATGTGCGCTCCCGCATCCGCGCCGATGTGGATGCCTACGTCCACCACGTCGTCCACGACGAGTGGCGGGCGATGAGCGAGCACGGCGCCCTCACCGACGAGGGCACCCGCCTACTGGCCAAGGTGCGCACCGATGTCACCCAGTACCGGCCGCAGAACGACCACGAGGGGCAGGCATATCAGCCACTGGTCGACGAGGTGGCCGCGGCCGACGACGCCCGCAGCGCACGCGGGCAGAGCGCCGGCGCGACCATGCCGGGCGTGGTCTGGTTCGGCCTGATCATCGGAGCCCTGGTGACCGTGGGACTGATGTTCACCCTGCAGATCCGCAGAACCTTCCGCGAACTCCTGCTGGCGGGCCTCTTCAGTGTTCTGATCGCCTTTCTGCTGTTCCTGATCTGGGACTTCGACTCCCCCTTCGGCCGGGACATCTCGGCCACCGCGGCGCCGTTCCTCGATCTGTTCCCCCGTGCGACGGGCGGATAGCGGTCCGTCGGAACACGGGCGGTGCGCCGCTCGGGCGAACCCGGCGCCCGAGCGGCGCACTCCGATCGCGAGCGTTGTGCACGGCTCCTAGCGTTTGGCGCGTCGAGGTGCATTTCTGACGCTTTGTGGAAATTCGTTCCGCAAGTGCTCCTCGGGGATCCGGAGGACTCACCCATGCGCGCAATAGGCGTCGCACCCGTCGCCCTGCTCGGCGCCGCCGCTCTCGCCCTGACCGCTCCGTCCGCAACCGCGTACGCCGCGACGTCAGGAGGCGCGTCCTCCGCGACCGGATTCACCGTCACTCCGTCGGTGATCACGCCGGGAAGCCAGGTCACCCTGGCCGCCCGGGGGTGCTCCACCATCGCAACCGCCGGCTCCGGCGTCTTCGACACCGTCACCATTCCCGCAGGTGGCTCCGTCAGCGCCACGGTCGACTGGGACGCGAGACCCGGCGCCTCCTACGAAGTGACGTTCAACTGCGGCACGTCGTCCGACTCCGCGGCGAAGTCCGGTCTCACCATCGCCGCGGCTCCGGCACCGACCACCCGTTCCACGGTGGCAGCGGCCGGTCCGCAGGGCGGGCCGGGCGACGCCATCGGCACGACGAACGGTGTGAAGATCGCCGCCGGCGCGGCGTTGGCGGTGGCAGCGGCCGCCGGCGCCGTCCAGGTGGCACGCCGTCGCAAGGAGAGCCGTTCGCACTGACGGCAGGGCAGTGCCGACCGAGAAGTCGCCCCGGGTCCCGGTACGGG
>NZ_JBCEWQ010000338.1:0-1715 GCF_038448545.1 Streptomyces sp. CLV115 | reverse complement strand
CCGCCGAGGACTCCCCCGCCTCCGACACCACCGGCACCCTGCCCCGGTTCGGCGAGAGCGGGCTGCCCAAGCGCCCCCGCGGCCGTACCCTCGCCGCCGCCGAGGCCCGCGCCGCCGCCCACACCGACGACGCCGCGGCCTCCCGGCCCCGCACCTCCGACCCCAAGGAACAGGCAGCCCGCTTCAGCAGCTTCCGCCAGGCTGTTCGGGCCAATTCCCCGCACCCGGAAGAAGGCAACACCCGATGACCGCGACCACCGACGAGAAGCTCAACTGGCTGCTGGAGGGGCTCCTGGAGCGCACCCCCGGCACTCGTCATGCCCTCGTCCTTTCCAGGGACGGGCTCAAGCTGTGCCGTACCCCGGAGCTCTCCGTCGACCAGGCAGACCAGCTGGCCGCGATCTCGGCCGGAATCCAGAGCCTCTCGCACGGCGCGTCCGTCGAGTTCGGTGACGGCACCGGCGGCGTACGGTCCGCGATGGCCGAGTTCTACGGCGGCGTGCTGTTCATCGTCGAGGCGGGCGCGGGCGCCCATCTCGCGGTCGTCGCCTCCGAGGACTCCGACGTCGGCCTCATCGGCCACAACATGAGCGAGCTCGTCGAACAGCTCGGCGAGCACCTCAGTGCCCCGCCGCGCTCCCCCTCGGCCTCCGAGGTCATCGCTGCCGACGCGAACGCGGCCGTATGACCCGCCCCCGCCGCCCCGGCCGGGACGACGATCCGGACCGGCTGTACACCCTCACCGGAGGGCGCAGCCGGTCCGACTCGGACGCGTTCGACCTGGTGACGCTGGTGGTGTCCGAGTGCGAGCCGGCCCCCGGCATGCAGTCGGAGCACGCCACGATCCTGCGGATGTGCCAACTGCCCACCGCGGTCGTGGAGATCTCGGCGGCCCTCGGCCTGCCCGTCAGCATCGTCCGGATCATGCTGTCCGATCTCCTGGACACCGGACGGATCAGCGCCCGTCACCCCCGTACTGCCCGTGTCGCGGACCGGCTCCCCGACCCCGACATCCTGGAACAGGTGCTCGTTGGACTCCGCAACCTCTGACCGTGCCGCCCTGCAGGCGACGGCCGACAACGGACTGAAGATCGTCGTCGTCGGCGGCTTCGGCGTCGGCAAGACCACCATGGTCCGCTCCGTCAGCGAGATCCGTCCGCTGAACACCGAAGAGACCATGACCCGCGCGGGCGAGGCCGTCGACCACCTCGACGGCGTGCAGTCGAAGACGTCCACCACCGTCGCCTTCGACTTCGGCCGGATCTCGCTCGACGAACGCTCGGTGCTGTACCTCTTCGGCGCCCCCGGCCAGGAGCGGTTCTGGTTCCTGTGGGACCGGCTGTTCTCCGGCACGCTCGGCGCCGTCGTGCTCGTCGACACCCGCAGGCTCGCCGACTCCTGGTACGCGATCGACCGGCTGGAGCACCACGGCACGCCGTTCATCGTGGCGTGCAACGACTTCGGCGGCCCGCTCCACACCGAGCAGCAGATACGCGAGGCGCTCGCCCTCTCGGACGACGTGCCACTGGTGGAATGCGACGCCCGGGACCGTTCGTCCAGCAAGTACGTACTGATCACGCTGGTCGAGTACCTCCACGCCCTCTCGCAGCGCGGGGCCGGTGCCCGGTCCGGCGCCCTCGACACCGACCCGTCCGCCGCCACCCGTACGGGGCTCGCGCCGGCGAAGACCCCGGAGCCCACCCCGTGACCCAGCC
>NZ_JBCEWQ010000337.1:0-1775 GCF_038448545.1 Streptomyces sp. CLV115 | reverse complement strand
ATCCCCCTCCGATTCCGGCCGGGCGTCCTTTCCCCGGCCCCCGCCCGGGATCGGCAGCAGCGCCACCGTCGCGGCGCAGACCACGAAGGTGGCCATGTCCACCACGAAGGCGGCGGTGTAACCGACGAGTGAGACCACCACGCCCGCGGACGCGAAACCGGCCACCATTGCCAGCGAACGCCCGGTGATGGAAAGGGAGTTCGCCCACGACCGCCGGTCGTCGCCGACCATCTCGGGAATGGAACTGCGCAACGACACCATGAAAAGCGTTCCGCAGCCGCCGACCACCACGGAAACTGCCATCAGCGCGGCGGTCCGCATCCCCTCGGGCGCGAGAACGAGCAGCAGCATCACCGCCGCCTGCGCCACATTCGTCCACAACATGACGCGCTTGGCTGCGAACCGGGCGAGCAGACCACCGGCGATCAGTCCCGCGACAAATCCGGACGCCAGCCGCACGGCCATGAACAGGCCCATCGCGAGCGCCCTGCCCGTCGTCTCGTAGACGAACAGATTGAGCGCCACCATGTTCAGGAAAGTGCCGTACGAGGACAACGCGTATCCGGCGATCAGGAATCGATAGCGGCGCTCGCCACGCGCGGGGCCGGCCCCGTCGCTCTCCGGTGCCCGGTCCGGCCGGTCGTCCGCCTGCTCGATGTCCTGCGTCACCGGCCCATATTCACCGAGCGGTTGCGCTCACCCATGACCGCGCGATTGCACGAATGTAATCTGCATCCTTGTGAAGGACGATCATTCCGGCCCACGGGCGTGTGATTGCCGCGAATCGTCGCCGAACCGCGTCTGCGACCCGGCCCTCGCGGCCTATCGGCGCGCACTCGCGGACGGAAGCCTTCCGGCAAACGAGGTGCCCGGCTGCCTGAGCGCCCTGCATCTGCTGGTGGAGGACCGCCACGCACCGGGGCGGCTCATCCCCGTACCGCCCGAGACCGCCTCGTTCGATGTGCTCGGGCCCATCGAGGCGGCGATCGCCCGCGAGCGTCGCACCCTGCGTTCGGCACGCGCCGCGCTGACCGTGTTCGAGGGCCTGTACGCCGACGCGCACCGCCTCGAACCGTCCGCGCTCACCCGGCTCTCCGGCGAGGCCGTCATCGGCAAGGCGCTCGAAGCGGGCGTCGCCGGCTGCCGCGAGGAGGTCCGCACCGCCCACCCGGGCGGCGGCCGCCCCGTGCACGTGCTGGAGGAGTCGCTGCCCAGGGACATACGCAATCTGCGCCGGGGCATCCGGCAGCGGACCATCTACCAGCACACGGTCCGCTCGGACCGTACGACGCTCGCCTACATAGAACGGGTGACGACCGAGGGCGCCGAGGTCAGGACGCTCGCCGAGGTCGCCGACCGGATCATCGTCTTCGACCGGAGCCTGGCCTTCGTCCCGTACTCCGACGAGCCGCACAGCGCGCTGCGCATCCAGCACCCGTCCCTGGTCCGCTTCCTGGCCCGGCACTTCGACGAGGCCTGGGCCCGCTCGGTCCCGGTCCGCCCGGAGCGGGTGCCGCTGCGCACCCCGGTCGTCACGTCCGACCTGCAACGGACCATCCTGCAGGCGGTGGTGGGCGGTGAGACGGACCAGTCGATCGCCCGCCGGCTCGGCATGAGTCGCCGCAGCGTCGCGGAGCACGTGCGCAGGGTCTCCGAGCAGCTGGGCAGCAGGAGCCGGGCCCAGCTCGGTTACCTGGTCGCGACGTCGGGCCTGCTTGAGGTGTGAGGACGGCGGTACGGGAAGCCCCGCGGGGGGGGGGGGGGGGGGGGGGGGG
>NZ_JBCEWQ010000336.1:0-1866 GCF_038448545.1 Streptomyces sp. CLV115 | reverse complement strand
GCGGGGGAACAGCGCCGGGCAAGGGGCCCGCACCGCCGGGTTCGGACACCGTGCAACCTCCAGAGGCAGTGGTCTGATCAAGAATGACCAGACTATCGGAGGTGACTATTCGTCATTTGTCTTTTGTTCGGGGCTTCTTGTCAATTCCCGATCACGCGGATTTCGGTGAGGCGGCTTCTTCCAGCCGCTTTTGCTCCGGCTCAGGGCGTTTCCCGTCCGGCCGGGGCGGAGGTCGCGCAGAGTGGTCCGTATGACGACACCCGCAGAGCTGCTCCGCTCCTTCGCCCGCACCCGCGCATCGCTCGACGGCGAGGAGGTCACGTACTGGTGGTCCGGGGACGTGTATTCCTGGGCGCCCGACGAGCCCTACCAGCGCGTCTTCGGCTTCGAAGGGCTCAACGTCGCCCGCCTGGTCCAGGACGCCGAAGCCGGACCCGACGCCTACCGGCTGCTCACCCGCGAGGCCGCCTTCTACCTGGACCCGGCCACCCGCGAGATCCTGGAGACCTGGCAGGACCTGCCGGTGGTGCACGTCTGGAACGACCCGGCGAACCAGAAGTGGCGCCCCTTCCCGATCCCGACGACCGAGCTCGGCGGACAGCTCTGCTTCAGCCTGGAGATCCCGCTCGCCTATCCCTCGCCGCTGCCGGTGGCGCAGTACCCGGTCCACTCGGCGGGTGACACGTACAAGGCCCTGGAGCTCTTCCAGTTCTTCGCCGACCGGGCCGACCTGGCCGGTCCGGCCCCCGGTGTCCCGGCGACCATGTCGTGGTCCCGGATGTCGCCGTGGCTCCCGTGGATGGCCCGCGGGCAGCGGCCCGGTGGCCTCACCTTCCACTGCCGGGGCCGCAAGCTCGGCTCGTACGCCGAGGTCCCCGAGCGGACCCGCGCCTACATCGCCGGCCACCACCCGGAGTTCGCCCGGGCCCCGGAGAAGTGGAGCGAGCCGAACGAGACCAGCTGGACGTACTTCCGCAAGCTCAATCCGCCGCAGTAGGCGGGGCGGCGCCGCTGCCGACGCCGGTACAGGCAGCGGTGTCGACATTCACGACGTTCATGGTGTTCGTGGCGTTCATGGCGTTCATGGCGTTCATGGCGTTCATGAGGTCCGGCGTCCAGGCGTCGGCCGGCTCCGGGTGGTCGGCCCCCGAGATAATACGGCGGTACCATGAAGGCGTCCGGCCAGGCGAGCAGATGAGCGGCCGAGCAGCCGGACGGTGCGGGCACGACCGACGGGTGGAGACACGAGAGCATGCCGAAACGCGTGGACCACGAAGAACGGCGGGGGCAGATCGCCGAGGCGCTCGTCCGGGTCGCCGGGAGGCGCGGGCTGCACGCGGTCGGCATGCGGGACGTGGCGGCCGAGGCCGGCGTATCGCTGCGGCTGGTGCAGTACTACTTCGGGACCAAGGAGAAACTGCTGCTCTACGGGCTCCGCCACCTGACCGACCGGTTCACCGCACGCGTGGGCGACCGGCTGCGGGCCACCGGCGAGAACCCGGGGCCGCGCGCGACCGCCGAGGCACTGCTCCTGACCTCCCTCCCGACCGACGAGGAGAGCCGGACCTTTCACCTCCTCTACAGCTCCTACGCGATCCTCTCCGTGACCGACGAGGTGTTGGCGGCCCAGCCGTTCATCGACAGCCCGGACGCCGCCGAGGACGCCCTGACCGGACTGTTGCGGCAGGCGCAGGAGGACGGTCTCGCCGATCCCGGCGTGGACGCGCGCACCGAGGCCGTCAGCCTGCTCGCCATGGCGGCCGGCATGGGCACCAGCGTTCTGGTGGGTCAGCGGCCGGTGGAATCGGCCGCGGGGGTGCTGCGCCACCATCTGGACCGCATCTTCACGCCGCCCCGGGCGTAACC
>NZ_JBCEWQ010000335.1:0-2022 GCF_038448545.1 Streptomyces sp. CLV115 | reverse complement strand
GGGTTCTGGGGGTGGAGGGGGTGCGGTGCCGGCGGGTGCCGGTGGACTATGCCTCGCATTCTCCGCATGTGGAGGCGATCGAGGAGGAGCTCGCCGGCCTCCTGGCCCCGGTGGTCCCCTGCACTCCGGTTGTTCCGCTGTATTCGACGGTGACCGGCGAGGTGATCGACGGCGCTGGTTTGGATGGTGGGTACTGGTATCGCAATCTTCGGGGGACGGTGGAGTTCGAGAGTGCGATCCGGTCGCTGTTGGCGGACGGGTTCACCGCGTTCGTGGAGTGCAGTGCTCATCCGGTCCTGACGATCGGGCTCCAGGAGACGTTCGAGGCGGCCGACGCCTCACCCGCCGTGACCGCGATACCGTCCCTGCGCCGTGACGAGGGCGGTCTGGAGCGCTTCCTGAACTCGCTGGGTCAGGCGTGGACGCACGGGCTGGATGTCGACTGGGGACGGGTACTGCCCGAGACACGTCGGCCCACCGGCCTGCCCACATATGCCTTCCAGCACAGTCGGTACTGGCTGGAGTCGGCGGGTTTGGTGGGTGGGGATGTTTCGGCGGCGGGTCTGGTCGCGGCCGGGCATTCGTTGCTGGGTGCGGTGGTGGAGTTGGCGGGTGCGGATGGTGTGGTGCTGTCGGGGCGGTTGTCCTTGCGGACGCATCCGTGGCTGGCCGATCACGCGGTCGCGGGCACGGTCCTGCTGCCGGGCACGGCCTTCGTCGACCTCGCCCTCCACGCGGCCGGCACCGTCGGGGCGGCCCGCGTCGACGACCTCGTCCTGCAAGCACCACTGGCGCTTCCCGAGAAGGGCGCCGTACACCTCCAGGTCACCGTCGAGACTCCCGACGCCGAGGGGCACCGCGGGATCGCCGTGCACGCCCGACCCGAGCGGGTCGGCACCGCAGGCGACACGGGCGGCGGAGCAGACTGGACCCTGCACGCGACCGGAACCCTCACGCCCGACGTACCCGCTCTCGAAACGCTCGCCGTCTGGCCGCCGTCCGGGGCGGAACCCGTCGACCTCACCGACGCGTACGACCGGCTCGCCGCCCACGGTTACCAGTACGGCGCCGCCTTCCAAGGCATGACGGCCCTGTGGCGCGACGGCGAACGGCTCTACGCGGAAGTCGAGTTGGCCCAGGACGCCGAAGCCTCGGGGCACACGCTGCACCCGGCTCTCCTCGACGCGGCCCTGCACCCGCTCGTCGTCACGGCGCTCGGTTCCGGGGCGGAGGAAGGGCCGCGGCTGCGCATCCCGTACTCGTGGGACGGCGTGTCCGTGCCGGCCGCCGTGGCGTCACGGCTGCGGGTCGCGCTGACCCCCACCGGCGATGACACGATACGGATCGCCCTCGCCGACACCGACGGCGTCCCGCTGGCCGCAGTCGAGGCGCTGACCGTTCGCGAGATCGACCCGGCCAGGATCGAGGCCCTGCGCACGGACCGGCTCCCGTTGCACGAGATCAGCTGGACCCCCACCCAACTCCCCGCAGCCGAGACCACGTTCGCGGAGAACGCCGTCTGGATCGGTGCGGACAGCTCGGGACGACGTACCGCGCTGGGCATCACCGAAGAGCCCTGTGCGGACATTGCCGCCCTCGGCGAAGCCATGACCGCGGGCCGCCCGGCGCCCCGCACCGTCCTGGTGAGCCCGGCGGACGACACCGACGGGGCAGCGCCAGCCACCGCGACGTACCGGACGCTGGAACTCGTACAGGCGCTGCTGGCCGACGAACGGCTGGCGGAGAGCACCCTCGTCGTCCTCACCAGGGGCGGGGAACTCGCCTCCGGCGAAAAGCCCGACGACGGGGGCGGCCTCCTCCGGTCGGCGCCGCTCCGGGGTCTGCTGCGGGTGGTGTGCTCCGAGAACCCCGGCCGGGTGGTCACCATCGACACGGACGACGACGAGGCATCGGTCCGGGCACTGCCCGCCGCACTCCACACCGGAGAGCCGGAACTGCTGCTCCGCCGAGGCACCGCCCACATCCCACGCCTGGCCGTGGGGCGGGGGGGGGCCGGCCCCC
>NZ_JBCEWQ010000334.1:0-2121 GCF_038448545.1 Streptomyces sp. CLV115 | reverse complement strand
CGCAAGGAGAGTTCCATGACCCCCTCCGCCCCCTCCGCCTCCCCGGGCAACCAGGCAGACCCGGACGGCGACCGGTCCGCACCCGCCGTCGCCCTCGACACCGTGCGCAAGACGTACGGGGACCGGCACGCCGTCGACGGGGTGTCGTTCACCGTGCGGCGCGGCGAGTTCTTCGGACTGCTCGGGCCCAACGGAGCCGGCAAGACCACCCTCGTGGAGATCATGGAGGGCCAGCGCAAGGCCGACTCCGGCACCGTCACCGTCCTCGGCACCAGCCCCTGGCCGCGCAACCCCGGACTGCTGCCCCGGCTCGGCGTACAGACCCAGAGCTCGGCGTTCTTCGTCCGCCTCACCGCCCGCGAGCACCTGCGCACCATGGCCGCGCTCTACCGCACGGACCACGCGGCGGCCGACCGGGCACTGGCCTCCGTCGGCCTCACCGAACAGGGCGGAACCCGGGTGGACGACCTCTCCGGCGGTCAGCGCCAGCGCCTGGCCATCGCCTCCGCACTCGTCCACGAACCCGAACTCATCTTCCTGGACGAGCCCACCGCCGCCCTGGACCCGCAGGCCCGGCGCGCGCTCTGGCAAGTGCTGCGCGAACTCAGGAGCGAGGGCCGCACCATCATCTACACCACCCACCACCTCGACGAGGCCGAGGCGCTCTGCGACCGCGTCGCGATCATGGTCGAGGGCTCCGTCGTAGCCCTGGACAGCCCCGCCCACCTCGTCGCCGCCGCCGCACCCACCACCCGGCTCGTCGTCCCCGACGACCGGATCACCCCCGAACAGGCGCGGGCCATCGACGGCGTCGCCGCCGTCACCGAGGAGCCCGGCGCCCTCGTGCTGGAAACCCTCGAATCCGGCAAGGTCCTCGCCGCGATCGACGCCCTGGCCGGGCTGCGCGGGGTACAGACACGCACCGCCGGTCTGGAGGACGTCTACCTGACGCTCACCGGCGGCACCCCGGACACTCCCTGACCCCCCACGCACCGCACCGACTTCAGCAGCGATACGGAGACCCCCGATGAGCGCATACGCGGCGCTGAGCCAGGCCGGATACCGGGCCTACACGCGCGACAAGACCACGCTGTTCTTCACCTTCGCCTTCCCGCTCATCTTCCTCGTCGTCTTCGGCCTGATCTTCCACGGGCAGACGGTCGAGGAGAGCGGCCGCCCCTACATCAACTACATCGCCCCCGGCGTCCTGTCCTGGGGCGTCGGCAACGCCGCCGTGTTCGGCGTCGGCTTCGTCCTCATGCAGTGGCGGCGCGACGACATCCTGCGCCTCATCCGGATGACCCCGACACCGGTCTCCGCCGTCCTCGCCTCCCGGTACGTCCTGGCGCTCGGCATCGGAGCCGTCCAGGCCGTCCTGTTCGTGGCCATCGCCCTGCTGCCCTCCTTCGGTCTGGAGCTGGACGGCCACTGGCCGCTCGCCCTGCCCGTCCTGGTGCTCGGCATCACCGCGTTCCTCGCCCTGGGCGTCATCGTCGGCAGCTACGCCCGCACCCCGGAGGCCGTCGCCGCCGTGGCCAACTGCCTGATGATCCCCATGGCGTTCCTGTCCGGCTCGTTCTTCCCGCTGGACGCGATGCCGGGCTGGATGCAGAACCTCTCCCGGGTGCTGCCGCTGCGCTACCTCAACGACGGGATCTCCGGCTCCCTCACCGGCGCCGGCACCCCCGGCGACATCGGGGTGGCCTGCCTGGTGCTCGCCGGGTTCGCCGTCGTCCTGGGCGCGATCGCGATGAAGACCTTCCGCTGGAGCGACAAGTCATGACGGCAGCCCCCGCCCCACCGCCGGTGCGCGGCGAGACCCCGCTGGAGGACGCCCGCGCCGCCCTGCACGCCGAACTCGCCCGACGCCACCGGGACCTGCCCGCCCCGACGGCCCTGCCCGTCCCGCTCGTCGTCCCGCTCGGCGCCGCCGACACCCTCGGCTTCGGCGCCCCCGACCCGTACGCGGAGCTCCGCCCGGCCGCCAACGTCCAGCTCACCTCCCGCGCCGTACTGATCGGCCCCTGGGGCGGCGGGTCCGGAACCGCGGCCTGCGGCCAGTGCCTCGCCATGCGCTGGCAGCGGCTGCGCAGCCGCTCCGAGCGCGAGGCCCTCGAGAAC
>NZ_JBCEWQ010000333.1:0-2171 GCF_038448545.1 Streptomyces sp. CLV115 | reverse complement strand
CCCCTCGTCGTCCCCGCCCCCACCGGCGTCATGGACCTCCCCGCACTGCGGGAAGCCCTCACCCGGAGCCGACACCCACTCCTGGTCACCGCCACCGCCGGCACCACCGACACCGGCCGCATCGACCCGCTCACCGACATCGCCGACCTCTGCACCACCCACGGCGCCGAACTCCACATCGACGCCGCCTACGGCGGCCCCCTCCTCTTCAGCCCCACCCACCGGCACAAGGTCCACGGCCTCGACCGCGCCGACAGCGTCACCCTCGACCTCCACAAACTCGGCTGGCAGCCGGCATCCGCAGGAATCCTCGCCGTCCCGCACCGCCACCACCTCGACCCGCTCCACCACCGGGCCTCCTACCTCAACGCCGAGGACGACACCGAAGCCGGCCTCCCCGACCTCCTCGGCCGCTCACTGCGCACCACCCGGCGCCCCGACACCCTCAAGATCGCCGTCACCCTCCGGGCACTCGGCCGCTCCGGACTCGCCGACCTCATCGACCGCACCCTCGCCGCCGCCCACCACCTCGCCGACCTCATCGACGAAACCCCCACCCTCGACCTCTACGACCGCCCCACCATCAGCACCGTCCTCTTCCGCCCCACCGGCGCCGACGACACCACCGTCGCCACCATCCGCCGCACCCTCCTCACCCGAGGCCGCGCCGTGCTCGGCCGCGCCCACACCGGCAACCGCCTCTGGCTCAAAGCCACCCTCCTCAACCCCCACACCACCCCCCAGGACCTGCACACACTCCTCGACCTCGTCGACCGGCTCACCAACGATCTCGCGGAAGGCAAGACCCCCCGATGACCGACCTCCCCACCCCCGACACCGACCAGCCACACGACCTCATCGGCATCGGCATCGGCCCCTTCAACCTCTCCCTCGCCGCCCTCGCCCACGGCGTACCCACCGACCGCCCCCTCGCCGCGGCCTTCTACGAACAACGCCCCGCCTTCCACTGGCACCCCGGCCTCCTCATCGACGGAGCCAGCCTCCAAGTCCCCTTCCTCGCCGACCTCGTCACCCTCGCCGACCCCGCCAGCCCCTGGACCTTCCTCAACTACCTACGCAGCCGGGACCGCCTCTTCCCCTTCTACTTCGCCGAACGCTTCCACATCCAACGCGCCGAATACGACGCCTACTGCCGATGGGTCACCGACCAACTGCCCGGCCTCAACTTCAGCCACCAGGTGGACGCCGTCCGCTGGAACAACCAACGCGGACTCTTCGAAATCGACTTCACCCAACTCGACGACGAAGGCGAGGCCGAAGCACTCGGCCGCGCCCACACCCGCAACATCGCCCTCGGCATCGGCACCGAACCGTACGTCCCCGAATTCTTCAAACCCCTCACCGAAGCGGAGAACGTCCCCGTCATCCACTCCGCCGACTACCTCCACCACCGACAGGAAATCCTCCAGGCCCCCCACATCACCGTCATCGGCTCCGGCCAGTCCGGCGCCGAGATCTACCTCGACCTCCTGCGCGCCCGCCCCCAGGGCCACGAAAACCTCCACTGGCTCGCCCGCACCCAGGCCTTCGCACCCATGGAGTACTCAAAACTCGGCCTCGAACACTTCACCCCCGACTACAGCCGCTACTTCCACGCCCTCCCCGAAGCCGTACGCGACGAACTCGTCCCCCACCAATGGCAACTCCACAAAGGCATCGACGCCGACACCATCGCCGCCATCCACGACGAGCTCTACCGCCGCACCCTCCACGGCGGCTGGCCCGACACCACCCTCACCCCCGGCGTCTTGGTACGCACCGCCGGACGCGTCGCCAACACCCGCATCGAACTCCACCTCGAACACACCCAGCAGAACACCCGCACCCGCCTCACCACCGACGCCGTCGTCCTCGCCACCGGCTACCGCGAACGCTCCCTCGACCGCGTCCTCACCGGCCTCGACCCCTACATGCGCCGCGACGCCTCCGAACGCCCCCGCATCGACGACCGGTTCCGCCTCGTCCTCGACCCCACCGTCACCGGCAACGTCTACGTACAGAACGCCGAACGCCACACCCACGGCGTCGGCGCCCCCGACCTCGGACTCGCCGCCTGGCGCAGCGCCACCATCCTCAACGACCTCACCGGCACCAACCCCTACCCCCTCCCCGAACGCACCGCCTTCACCACCTTCGGCCTCACCCCCCAC
>NZ_JBCEWQ010000332.1:0-2186 GCF_038448545.1 Streptomyces sp. CLV115 | reverse complement strand
GGTCAGGTGGGGAGCAGGTGCTGGGCCACCGCCACGGCGGCGGCCAGAACTGCGGCGAGCGTCAGCACCGCGCCCAGCCCGTAGGCGCGGTACGCGGTCCGGGCCCGGCGCGGGTAGCCGGCCGCCGCCGGGTCGCGGCGGGCGGCCAGGCGCAGGTAGACGAGGGTCGAGGCGGCCAGTTCGGTGGCCCCGCACAGCTGGCTCGCGATCCGGTAGCCGTCGAGCGGCGGGAACGGTACGAGCATGGCCAGCGCCTGCACGCTGCCCAGGAGCAGCAGCGCGCCGAGCGCGTCGTGCGTGGCCGCGCCCAGGGGGGCGAACAGCCACAGCGCGCAGAACGGGAGCAGGAACAGCAGGTTCATCGCCGCGCCGGCCGCCGCCGTCTGGATGCGTTGCCAACGGGAGCCCAGATAGAGGTAGTTGTCGACAGTGCAATACATGATGATCACAGGAAGCCGCCAGCGCAGTCCGATTTCGGCCACGGTGCCGCCGTGGTGCCGGGCGACCACCCCGTGGGCGAGTTCGTGCAGCGCGGTGCTGAACCAGAGGAGCGTGGCGGTACCGACGAGCAGCACCGGATTGGTGAACAACTCGACTGTGGCGTCGAGGAGTTCGCCCGCCCGGACGGCGATCACCACCTCCATCCCGAGCACCAGGACGAGCAGCGGCAGCAGTCGGCCGGGCGACAGCAGGAAGCCGACCGCCCGGTGCAGCCGGTCGGTGGTGGCGTCGGCGTCGGCGACCAGCCGGATGCTGCCCCGCAGCAGCCCGCGCCGGGGAACGGAAGCGGTGGGGGCGGCAGGAGCGGTGGGCGCGGCAGCGGACCCCGGCGCGGGCGAAGGCGCCCCGGCCAGCAGTCCGCGCGTACCGAGCATCCGCAGGATCTGCTGCCAGCGGGCCCCGTCCAGCCTTCGCCCGTACTCCCGCGCGTACTCCTCGCCGATCTCCGTCAGGCTGCGGCTGCCGTCCATCCGGGCGATCAGGAAGTGCTCCTTGGGGCCGACCCTGAAGGAGCCGCCGCCGGAGGTGTCCTTGATCAGGTGGACCGTCGCCGCGCCCTGGAGCAGCGCGCCGCTCAGCAGGACCTGGGGGCGCAGCTCGGGCCGGTACTCGTCGAGGCCCCGGGCGGCCCCGGGCGGAGTGGTGCTCATCCCGCCTCCCGCAGCGCCCGGCCGAGCACGTGCGAGAGGTACGCCTCGTCCCGGATGGTCACATGCAGCCGGTTGTTGGTCATGTGCATGTACGGGGAGAGGAGCAGGGGCAGCGCGGCCGCGGGGTCGGTGACGACCTCGTCCCGTTCGCCGTCCCAGGACCGGAACACCAGATCGCCGTCGCGGCTCAACGCGACCGCGCGTTCCCGCAGTTCGGCGCAGTGCTCGGCCCAGCCGGCGAGGAATCCGGGCAGTCGCGCCGCCCCCTCGCCCCGTTCGGCCGTGGCGGCGCGGATGCGGGTGAAGCGGGCGGCCAGGCCGGGCGCCATGGCGGCGTAGTTGCGGTCGTACTCCTCGCTGCCGATGAACCCGGTGCCGGGGAACGCCTTGTGCCAGAACTCGTAGTAGCTGTCCAGGTAGTCGGCGAGTTCCGTGCGGTCCGGCAGGAACGCCGCGGACATCACCATCATCAGCTGCGCGGAGGTGCCGAGCAGCACGGTCCGCAGATGGAGGTTCTTCGTCCGGAACGCGTCGATGACCAGGTCGCTGGAGTGCCGGAAGTGCCATTCGGCCAGCTCGATCCCGGCCGGGCCGCCGTACTTGCCGTACTCCGGCTCGTACGGTTCGGCGCTGCGCGAGTTGTTGGGGCGCAGCCGCATCCGGCCCCGGTCGTCGGTGTAGTGGCCGCGTTCGGCGCCCGGGAACTCGATGTCGAACAGGGTGTTGTAGAAGTCGTTGAGGAAGCCGGAGTCCACTTCGTACAGGGCGGGGCGTTCGGTCAGGAACGCGTCCACCGCCGCCTCCGTGCGGCGTCTGACCTCGGCCTCGGCGCCGGGGGCCGCGGCTTTGATCCGCAGCCGGACGTGCGGGCCCTCCAGCCAGTAGTTGATGAAGAAGTAGCCGTCGATCAGGCCGTCCGCCTCCAGCTCCTCGGCCAGTGGGCGGACGCACTGCGTCAGCATGGGGCGGGGGTTGGCGGCGTAGAAGATGTGCGTGGCCTGCCAGGCCCCCGCACTGCCGGTGGCGGCGGGGGCC
>NZ_JBCEWQ010000331.1:0-2294 GCF_038448545.1 Streptomyces sp. CLV115 | reverse complement strand
GGGCCGGGGGGCTCAGGGGCTGGGCCATGGACATCTCCTCGGGTCCGCTACACCCCCATCCTGGCCTTTTCATGCCGTTATGGCCTGCTGAGTCACCGTTAAGGAGCGGGGGCCGCGATGCGGTGCGGGGCCGCCCGTCGGCCTGGGGGTCGCACTTCGGTGCGAAGGCCGCGCTTCGGTGCGGCATTCGGTACGACGTTGGGCATTCCGGCAGCGAGCTGCATAATCGCAGGGCATTCAAGGGGAGGGGCCCACAATGACCGGACATATATGCCCGGAGTGCGGTACGGACAGCAGACCCGGAGCCGGCGGAGGACCCGGAGCCGGGTGCGTGTGTGCGCGGCGGGCGGCCGAGAGGGCGGAGATGGCGGCCGCCGAGGACTTCGATCCGTTGCGGATACGACCGTACGTGACGCTGGGGGGCGAAGCCGCCCCGGCCGACGCCGACGGGGCCGCGCAGGAACAGGGGCCGCACCGCACCCAGGAGGACGCGGCCACGACGATGCCGCTCTTCCTCGGCCCGGCGGGACCGATGGCGAGCCCGCTGCCGGACGCCGGCCATCCCGCCGGCCCGGCCCGTCCTGCCGATCCCGTGAGTCCGGCCCGTTCTGCCGACTCCGTGAGTCCTGCCCATCCCGTGAGTCCGGCCCGTCCTGCCGACCCCACCAGCCCGACCCGTTCCATTGATTCCACCGGCCCGGCCCGTTCCACTGATTCCATCGGTCCGGCCCGTCCCGTCGGGGCACCCGGCGAGGAACTCGAAGCGCCTCGCCGTCGCCGCCCCCTCGCGGCCGTCGCCGTGGGAGCGGCCCTGGTCGCCGCGGTGGGCACGGCGGCATTCGCGACCGGGCTGCTCGGCGGAGGCGACGACGGGGACACGGGCCGACGACATGCTCTGCCCGGCACGGCGGTCGACGTGCCCGAGGCGAGCATGCCCGCGACAAAACCGGCGCCGGTTTCCGTACCGCCCTCGCCCTCGGCGTCGGCCTCCGCGTCACCGTCCGCGTCGGCCACCGCCTCGCCCTCGGCGAGCGCCTCGCCGTCCGCCTCCGCGTCCACCGCCTCCTCGCCACCGGCCTCCGTCACGCCCTCGCACACCACGAGCAGCCCGTCGTCGTCCGCACCGCCCGCCTCCCTGGCCGGTCCCGCCCTGCGCCCCGGCGACCAGGGGCCCGCGGTGGCCTAGCTGCAACGCCGCCTGGAGGAGATCTGGCTCTACCACGGGCGCGACGACGGCGACTACTCGGACCGGGTCGAGCACGCGGTGAACGTCTACCAGTCGTACAAGGCCATCGAGGGCGACCCGCCGGGGGTGTACGGCCCCGAAACCCGCCGCGCGCTGGAGGCCGAGACGACGGGCCGGTGACCGGCCGGGCTGCCGGAACCGAAGGAATTGGCTTTCTCGGACAGCTTTTTGTATCGTGATGGAACAAAGTAGCCTCCGCCCGCCACCCCCTGACCGGCGGGCGAGGCTGCTTGTTCTTCCACCCGCACCTGTTTCCCTCCCCACGCCTGTTCTCCTCCCCGCGTCGTCGCCACCCGGCGCCGTCGCTCCCCCCGTGTTCTGGAGACCGCCCATGCCGGCCACCGTCCTCACCGCCCGCGCCCTTCTTCTGGACATGGACGGCACCCTGGTGAACTCCGATGCCGTCGTGGAGCGCTGCTGGCGGCGCTGGGCGCTGCGCGAGGGGCTGGACCCGGAAACCACGCTCAAGGTCGTCCACGGACGGCAGGGGTACGCCACCATGGCGGTGCTCCTCCCGGACCGCCCGATGGAGCAGAACTACGCGGACAACCGGGCCATGCTCGCCGAGGAGACCGCCGACACCGAGGGCGTCGTACCGATCGGCGGCGCGTCCGCCTTCATGGACGCGATCACCGCACTGCCGCACGCCCTGGTCACTTCGGCGGACGAGGCGCTGGCCCGGACCCGGATGACCGCGTCGGGCCTGCGGATGCCCGCCGTCCGCGTCACCGCCGAGAGCGTCGGCGCCAGCAAGCCGGACCCCGAGGGCTTCCTCAAGGGCGCGGCCGAGCTGGGCTTCGACCCGGCGGACTGCATCGTCTTCGAGGACTCGGAGGCGGGCATCGCGGCCGGCCGGGCGGCGGGCATGCGCATCGTGGGCGTCGGCCCGCGCGCCGGGGCACTCTCCCCCGACGCGCACGTCGAGGACCTGACGCAGGTCCGCGTGGAAGCGGCTCCGGACGGCTCGGTCCGACTGCACATCAGCGCGCGATAACCCGCACAACGCCCGCCCCGGGCAGCCCCCGCCCGCCCGGGGCGGGCGTTGTGC
>NZ_JBCEWQ010000330.1:0-2352 GCF_038448545.1 Streptomyces sp. CLV115 | reverse complement strand
GGCGGAGTCGGCCGGGTCGGTGGCGGCCGGGGCGTAAGGGGAGTGCGGGGCGTGCTGCGGCTGCTGTGCGTCGGCCGCGGCGGTCGGCGTCGTGGCCGTGGTGGCGGTCGTGCCGGCCGTGGTGGCGGTCGCCGCCGGGGCAGCCGGCCGGGCCTCCGACGCGTTGCCGTGCGCCGGTTCCGGCTCGGGGGCCGGGCGGGACGCCGGGACCGGGGCCGCTGCGGAGGCCCGGGTGAGGAGCTCCTGCGGGAGCATCATCAGGGCGCCCGTGCCGCCGCGCGCGGACGGCCGGAACGAGACGGTCAGACCGTGCTTGCGGGCCAGCCGGCCCACGACGGCGAGGCCGAGCCGGGTGCCGGACAGGCCCGTGAGGTCCTGGAGGTCGGCCGATACGGCGCGCTCGGCGCGGCGCAGCTGCACGTCGCTCATGACCAGGCCGCTGTCCTCGACGGTCAGGACGATGCCGGCCGGCACCTCCTCGACGTACACATGGACCTCGGCCGTGGGCGGCGAGAAGTTGGCGGCGTTGTCGAGGAGTTCGGCGAGCGCGTGCATGACGCCCTCGGCGGCGTGCCCGGCGACCGCGACATCACTGGTCGAGTGCAGCCGCACCCGCTGGTAGCCGCTGATCCGGCCCATCGCGCCGCGCAGGATCGACTCCATCACGATCGGCTTCGCCCAGCGCCGCCCGGAGCGGGCGCCGGTCAGCACGGCGATGGAGTCGGCGAGCCGGCCCGCCTGGGCGGTGCGGTGGTCGAGGTGGAGCAGATCGCCGAGCACGTCCTCGGAGGAGTGCCGGTGCTCCATCTCGCGCAGGTCGGCGAGCATGCTGGTGGACAGGGCCTGCATCCGGCCCGCGGCGTTGGCGCAGGCGGCGACCGCGGCGGAACGCTCGGTCTCGCTGCGGGTCGCACGGGCGGTGAGCCGCTTGTTGTCGGCGGTGAGCCGTTCGGTCTCGGCGGCGGCCTGCGCGGTGATCCGTGCGGTCTCCGCCTCGGCCGCGGACCTGAGCCGCGCCGTCTCGGCCGCCGCGGCGGACTTGATCCGGGCGGTCTCGGCGGTGAACCGCTGGCCCTCGGCCGCGGAGGTGGAGACGAGGCGGCTGATCTCGCCGGTGAACCGCTGGGTCTCCGAGGCGAGCCGGGAACGAAGACGGTTCGCCTCGGCACGGGCACGGACGGCGACGGCGACGGCGGCGGACAGCAGTACGGCGCCGGCACCCGCCCCCCAGGCCAGCTCGGGCCGTGCCGAGGCGGGGGCCGCGGAGACCGCCCACAGACACAGGGATCCGGTGACGACCAGCGATATCAGCAGGGCCACTGCGGTCGGCCGAGATGAGGGGCTCAAAGGGAGTCCTTGGGGGGCGGACGGGTACGGGCGGATCGGACAAGCGGGGCGAACCGAACAGCCCAGATCGGGACAGTTCGGAACAGTGGGACGGAGCGGGGTAACTGGAGCTGACAATTCCAAGGTAAGTCCTGGTCACTATATGAGAATTGACGCTCCCTTTGGGAAGACCTTGTAGCGTTCTCTGTTACGTATGTGACTACGCGTCCGACGTATACCGACGTATTGGCGTATTCGGGGGAAACGTGCGGCGCCGAACGACCGATTGGCCCGATCAGCGGCATCCTGGGGCGCATGGCCGCACCTCAGAACCCGACGGAACGCGCCGAACTCGCACAGGCGCTGCGCACCGCGGTCCGCGGCGAGACCGACTTCGGTGCCACCGCCCGGGCGTTGACGACGATGGACGCCTCCAACTACCGCCGCGTGCCGCTCGGCGTCGTCGCCCCGCGTGACGCCGACGACGTGGCCGCCGCGCTCGCGGTCTGCCGCGCGCACGGGGTGCCCGTGGTGCCGCGCGGCGGCGGCACCTCCATCGCGGGGCAGGCCACCGGCACCGGCATCGTGTTCGATCTCACCCGCCACCTGCGGAAGATCGTCGAGCTGGACCCGGTCGCCCGCACCGCCGTCGTCCAGCCGGGGGTGATCCTGGACGAGCTGCGCGCCGCCGCCGCCCCGCACGGCCTCACCTTCGGCCCCGACCCGTCCACGCACAGCCGCTGCACGCTCGGCGGCATGATCGGCAACAATTCCTGCGGCGCGCACTCGGTCGCCTGGGGCACCACCGCCGACAACACCCACGCCCTGACCGTGACCCGCTACGGCGGAGACACCCTGCGCCTGGCCCGGGGAACGGCCCCCGAGACCCTTCCCGGCCTTCCCGGGCCGGAGGCCGGCCTCTCCGGCCCGCTTCCCGGCCTTCCCGGGCCGGAGGCCGGCCCGCCGCCCGGCCCGCTACCGGGCCTCTCCGACCGCGTGCCGGGCCCCTCCGGCCCCGTGCCCGGC
>NZ_JBCEWQ010000329.1:0-2520 GCF_038448545.1 Streptomyces sp. CLV115 | reverse complement strand
GTACGGAAGCTGCTCGCCCGGGCGGAGCCGGCGCAGCCGGTGTACGGGGCGCGGTAGGGCCCGGCCCGCGCGGGTCCGGCGGAGGGGGCCCGGGCGGGACGGCTTCGCGGGTGCCGGTCCGGCGCCGGTGTCACTCCGTGCGCGGGCCCGGGAGGTGGCGCCGCACCTTGCCGCTGGGGTCGGCCGCCAGCCGGTCGGCCCTCCGGTCCACTTCCAGCGGGTCCAGGATGCCCAGGGCCCGCCAGGCCTCGGCGCGTACCCGGGCCCTGGGGTGGGCCGTGAAGTCCAGGATCCGGGGCACGTCGCACGCGCCGCCCAGGTCGGCCAGCCCGCCGAGCGCGCCGATGGCGGTCGCGTCCGGGACGGACGCCGGTGCCAGGGCGTCGCGGTACACCTGCGGCGCGAGATCCTTGTGCCCGCGGGCGTACAGCGTGGCGCGGGCGTGGTATCGGATCCGGGCGTCCGGGTCGAGTACGGCCCGTCGCACCTGTGCCTCGCCCCGAGGGCTGCGGGCCCTGGCCCGCAGGGCCCGCAGACGGATGCGGGGGCTGCTGCTGCCTTCGAGGAGCGGAAGCAGCGCGTCCTGCTGGGCCGGGGTCAGCCGTGAGGAGGTGGCGGTGCGGGCCGCCCACTGCCACAGGGCGGGGTCCCGGGTCGTGAAGGCGGCCCCGACGGCCGCGACCGGATCGGTCCGGGTGAGCCACCGCAGGCAACTTCCGCGCACCAGGGGGTCGTCCGAGCGGGCACCCCGCCACAGCGCGTCCGTCCCGGCGCGGTGGAGAAGGTCCTCCACCGCGGTCAGCACCCGGCCGGCCCGGCCGCGTCCGCGCAGTTGGTCGATCAGGGGGAGGAGACGGACGAGGAGTTCCACGTGTTCGGGGCCCAGCCGGGCGGCCACCGAGCCCTGCGCGAGAGCCCGTACCTGTCCGACCGGGTCGTTCAGCCGCAGCAGGAGGAAGGGAATCGCGAAGGGGTCCTCGGTGGCGGCGAGCCGTGCGACGCCGGCCTCCCGCAGATACCCCGACCGGTCGAACGACATCAGGGCCGCCACGGAGGTGCCGTGCCGCTCGGCCGTCGCGTCGTCCGGCTCCGGATCGCCGGCCAGGGCCCCGGGACCGAGTGCGCCGAGACCGTGGCGCCGGCCGCGGTAGCCCGATTCGATCCGGATCAGTTCGTGCGGGGTCGCCCTTCGGAGCACGCCGTCCAGACGCCGCACCGCCAGGGCGGGATCCTCGTCCCACGAGAGGACCACGCGGACGATGTCGTCCAGAAGCGGCGCCCAGCCGGCCCCCGAGACTGTCACTTCCGTCCACCCCGTCCACCCGTGGTTGTCACCGCTCCGCCCCCGAAGGGTACGGCCGGTGGCACCGCCGGACGGGCCGTACGGCGCAGGAGCCGGGGCCGTCGGTCCGGCGTGGCGGCCCCGTTCAGGTGTCGCAGTCCAGTACTGTGCGGCACAGTCCGCACCGGGCGCGCACCCGGCCCCGTACCGGAACGCGGATGCGCTGGTGGCAGACCGGGCACGCGAAGGCGACCCGCGGCCCGTCCGGGCCGTCCTCGAAGGCGTACGGGAGACCGGGGTCCGCGGAGGTGCCCGGCCGGTCCAGGGCGTGCCGCCGGTCCCTGGCGTAGCGGCGGCGGCCCGCCCAGCCCGCCGCGGTGAGCGGTGGTTGCCGGGTGTCCTGGAGGGCCCGCGCGCGCCCCTTCGTGTAGGCCTCGTACGCCTGCGGGCTGGTGAACCACGGTGACGGGTCCTCGTCGAAGGCGAACGCCCGCTTGGCGAGGACGTACCCGAACTCCTCCGGGGTGAGGTAGCCGAGCTTCTGGCTGGAGACCCGGTCCTCCCGGAAGGCGTCGAGCAGCAGCCACCCCGCGCCCAGGTACGTGGTCACGGTGTCGGTCAGGATCTCGTTGTCCCGCGTACCGGGGAACTCCAGGCCCAGGCGGTGCAGCAGCACATGCGTGACCTCGTGCGAGAGCGCGGCGCCGATGTCCCTGCGGTGGGCGCGGAAGCGGTCGTTGAGCTCGACGAAGTACTCGGGGCCGGCGGTCAGTTCGACCCCGGCGGCGTGCTCCATCGCGCGGAAGCCGACGATCATGCGGGCGTCCGGCAGATGGAGATGCCGGACCACCGCCCGGGCCACCCGCTGGCTGCCGAGATACAGGTCGTCCTGGTCGCCGAAGGCGGCGTCGACGGGCGCGAGGCTCGTGGCGTAGCCGCGGACGCCGTCGTACGACAGCCGCCGGTACAGCGCCGTGATCGCGGACCGGACCGTTGCGAGATGCGGGAAGCCGTGGACCACCGGGCTGCCGGTGCTCCGGCCGCCGTGCGCCATCTGCCACCCCCGTCCGCGAGGTCCGACCGGCTCTCACTGTAGCCGCAGGGCCGCAGATGATCTTGGCCAGAAAGTGATCCTTGTGGGGGTCGTGATCATTTCCCGATAATCCGAACCACGCCTTTGTCGGGAGCATGACTATCGGTGCGGTGCCTGCCGCCCGCGGTCGGCCCCCGGCGCGGGC
>NZ_JBCEWQ010000328.1:0-2555 GCF_038448545.1 Streptomyces sp. CLV115 | reverse complement strand
GGGCGCATCGGGGGCGCCCGGCGCACCGGGGCCGGGCTCCTGCGGCCGCGACGCGCCCTTGCCGGAACCGTCTTTCCGGCCGTCCTTGCGGAGCACCCCCTTGCGCGGGCGCGGAATGCCCCGCCCCTCCTCCGGCGCGGGCTCCGGCCGCCCCGCGAGCTCCACCGTGCCGTCGCCCGACGCGGCCGCGGCGGCCACCAGTTCGTCCGGTTCGCCGAGCCTCCCGATGATGCGGCGGACCGCCGCCGGGCTGTCCCCGGACTGCTTTCCGCGCTGCCGGTCGATCTCGCCCCGGAGCGTCGAGACCAGCCTCATCCTGGCGGCCGAGGACAGCTGTTGCTGCTGTGCCAGGTCCCCGACCCGGCTCAGATAGTCGTAGACCAGCTGGTCGCTCTCGATCCCCACGCGATCGTTCCCCTCTACCGCCCTGCACCGACGGTAGCGCCCTCGGGCCTGTCCGGAGCGACTACCGTGGGACGGATGGGGATGACCACACCACCGCGGACGCTCGCCGAAGCTCTCCGGGCCCGGGACGACGAGTCGTTGGCCGGGCTGCTGCGCGCCCGCCCCGATCTCCTCAACCCGGTGCCGGGCGACATCACCCAGCTCGCGACGAGGGCCGGCACCCGTGCCTCGGTCGTACGCGCGCTGGAGCACCTCGACCGGTTCGCGCTGCAGACCGCCGAGGCGCTCGCGGTGGCCGCCGACCCCGCCCCGTACGAGACGCTGCTCGGGCTGCTCACCGGCGACGGCCGGGACGACGGCGAGCACCGTGACGACGCGGGCGCGGCGATCTCCGACGCGCTGCCCGGCGCCCTGGCCACGCTGCGCGAACAGGCCCTCGTCTGGGGTGAGGACGAGCGGCTGCGGCTGGTGCGCACGGCGCGCGAGATCCTCGCGCCGTCCCCGCAGCACGCCTCCCCCACCGGTCTCGGGCCGACCGTCGCCGAGGCGACCTCCGGCATGTCCCCGGGCCGCCTCCAGGAGATCCTGGCCGCGGCCGGACTGCCCGCCACGCACGATCCGGTCTCCGCCGTGACCGCCCTGGCCGCGCTCTTCACCGACCGGACCAGGATGGGCGAGCTGCTGGACTCCGCCCCGGCCGAGGCCCTGTCCGTGCTGGACCGGCTGGTCTGGGGGCCGCCGTACGGGGAGGTGACCCCGAATCCCACCCCGCCGGTGAAGTGGCTGCGCGACCACGGGCTGCTGCTGCCGGTGTCGACCCGCACCGTGGTGCTGCCCCGCGAGGCCGCCCTGCACCTGCGGGCGGGACGCGCCCACCGAGTGCCGGAGCCGCGGCCGCCGGTCGTGGAGGCGGTCGCCGTCCGCGATCCACAGGCTGTGGACAGTGCGGCGGCCGGTCAGGCGCTGCTGGCCGTGAACACCGTCGAGGAGCTGCTGAAGAGCTGGAACGGCGGCGGGCCCCCGATACTGCGGGCCGGCGGGCTCAGCGTCCGCGAACTGAAGAGGACCGCCACCGCCCTGGAGGTCCCCGAGCCGGTCGCCGCGTTCTGGGCCGAACTCGCCTTCGCGGCCGGACTGCTGGCCTCCGACGGCGAGGCCGACGAGCGGTACGCGCCGACGCCCGCGTACGACGACTGGGCCGAACTCCCCGCACAGGACCGCTGGGCACACCTCGCCACCGCCTGGCTCGCCGCGACCCGCACCTCGGGCCTCGTCGGCGGCCAGGACGCCAAGGGCCGGGCCCTGTCCGCGCTGGGCCCCGAACTCGACCGCTCCGCCGCCCCGGAGGTACGCCACCGGGTCCTCGCCCTGCTCGCCGCCCTGGAGCCCGGCACCGCCGCCGACCCGGAGACCGTCCTCGCCCGGCTGCGCTGGGAGCGTCCCCTGCGCGGCGCCTCCGTCTCCGCCGGGGACACCACCGATCTGCGGTCCCGGATCGCCCTGTGGACGCTCAACGAGTCCGAACTGCTCGGCATCACCGGCCGCGGCGCGCTCGCCACGCACACCCGCGCCCTGCTCGACGCCGGACCGGCCGAGGCCGCCGCCCTGCTCGCGCCGCTCATCCCGGAACCGCTGGACCACGTCCTGCTCCAGGCCGACCTCACGGCCGTCGCCCCCGGCCCGCTGGAGCGCCCGCTGGCGGACATGCTCTCCGCCCTCGCGGACATCGAGTCGAAGGGCGGCGCGACGGTCTACCGCTTCACCCCCGGCTCGGTGCGCCGCGCCCTGGACGCCGGGCAGTCCGCGACCGATCTGCACGCCTTCCTCGCCGCGCACAGCCGCACGCCCGTCCCGCAGCCGCTCAGCTACCTCATCGACGACGTGGCCCGCCGCCACGGTCATCTGCGGATCGGCGCCGCCTCCTCGTACGTGCGCTGCGACGACGAGGCCGTGCTGAACGAGATCCTGGCCGACAAGCGCTCGGTCACCCTGCGGCTGCGCCGTCTCGCGCCGACCGCCCTGGCCGCCCAGGTCGACCCGGCGTCCCTGCTCGAAGGGCTGCGCGAGATGGGCTACGCCCCGGCCGCCGAGTCCGCCGAGGGCGACGTCCTGATCACCCGCGCGGGCGCCCGCCGCACCCCGCCCCGCAC
>NZ_JBCEWQ010000327.1:0-2568 GCF_038448545.1 Streptomyces sp. CLV115 | reverse complement strand
CGGCCCCGGTGCGCCCCGCCCAGCTCCCGGCCACCGTCCCGGACTTCACCGGCCGCGCCTCCTTCGTACGCGAACTGGGCGACCGGCTGGCGACCGCCGAGGGGTCGGTGATGGCCGTCTCGGCGCTGGCCGGGATCGGCGGCGTCGGCAAGACGACCCTCGCCGTGCACGTCGCCCACCAGGCACGCCAGCACTTCCCGGACGGGCAGCTGTACGTGGACCTCCAGGGCGCGGGGGCGCGGGCGGCGGAGCCGGAGACGGTCCTCGGCGCGTTCCTGCGCGCCCTGGGCACCGCGGACTCGGCGATCCCGGACTCCCCGGACGAGCGCGCCGCGCTGTACCGCTCCACGCTGGACGGCCGCCGCATCCTGGTCCTCCTCGACAACGCCCACGACGCGGCCCAGGTCCGCCCCCTCCTGCCCGGCACCGCGGGCTGCGCGGCCCTGGTCACCAGCCGTGTCCGCATGGTCGACCTGGCCGGCGCCCACCTCGTCGACCTGGATGTGATGTCCCCCGAGGAGGCGCTCCAGCTCTTCACCCGCATCGTGGGCGAGGAGCGGATCAACTCCGAGCGGGAGGCCGCCCTCGACGTGGTCGCCGCCTGCGGTTTCCTCCCGCTGGCCATCCGCATCGCCGCCTCCCGGCTGGCCGCCCGCCGCACCTGGACGGTCTCCGTCCTGGCCGCCAAGCTCGCCGACGAGCGCCGCCGCCTCGACGAGCTCCAGGCCGGCGACCTCGCGGTGAAGGCCACCTTCGAGCTCGGCTACGGCCAGCTGGAGCCCGCCCAGGCCCGCGCCTTCCGCCTCCTCGGCCTGGCGGACGGCCCGGACATCTCCCTGGCCGCCGCCGCCGCCCTGCTCAACCTGGACGTACATGCCGCGGAGGACCTCCTGGAGGCCCTGGTGGACACCAGCCTCGTGGAGTCGGCCGCCCCCGGCCGCTACCGCTACCACGACCTGGTGCGCCTCTACGCGCGTTCCTGCGCGGAGCGGGGCGAGGAGCCCCTGGAGGAACGGGAGTCGGCGCTGTCGCGGCTGCTGGACTTCTATCTGGCGACGGCGGCGGGGGTGTACGCGCTGGAGCGGCCGGGCGACCGGCTGGTGGACCACCTGGAGCCGACGGGGCACACGGGGCTGTCGTTCACCGACCGGCACGACGCCCAGGACTGGCTCTATTCGGAAGCCGGTCCGTTGCTGGCGTGCGTGCGCCAGTCCTCCGGTCCCGAAGTGCTCCGCCGGGCGATCGACCTGCTGTGGGCCGCGCTGGATCTCGCCGAGTCCGGCGCGAACTCCAAGCAGTACGAGGCCGCTGCCTCGTTCATGCTGAGTGCCGCCCGCACGTGCGACGACCGCCATGCCGAACGGCGCGCCCTGGTCACATTGAGCAACGCCCATCTGGGTGCCGGCCGGTTCGCCCAGGCCGATCAGGAAGCCCTCCAAGTGGTGGAGTTGTCGCACGACGGGCGCGATCCGCTTCCCAACTGCTGGGCGCTCAACCACCTCGGGGTCATCGCCATCTATCAGAGCCGCCACGAGGACGGCGAAAAGTACCTGACTCAGGCGATAGAGGACTTCCGTACCGGCGAGAACCTCCCGGGAGAGGCTTCGGCGCTGTGCAACCTGTCCCGGGTCCACCTGGCCATGGGCCGGACGGCGAGCGCCGTCGCTCTGGCGCGTGAGGGCATCGAGATCTACGAAGGCCTGGGGCACACGCTGCGGGGGGCCAATGCCCGCTACGCACTCGGTATCGCGTTGACCCGGTGCGGAGAGCTCTCCGAGGCGACCGACAGCTTCCTGGAGGCCCTGAAGGTCTTCCGCGACAGCCGTCAGCGGCTCTGGGAAGGAATGACCCTGTTCCGCCTCGCGGAGGCGGATCTGGTGGGTGACAACGCGGCCCAGGCCGCCTCCAAGGCGGAGATGGCGCTGACCGTCCTGCGCGGCATCGGCGGGGAGTGGCGCCGGGGAAACGTGCTCACCGTCCTCGGGCACGCCCTCGACGGGATAGGCCAGTCCGGACGGGCCCTGGTCTGCTGGCGCGAAGCCCTCGCGATATACGACGACCTCGGTTCCGACGAGGCGGCGGGGATCCGCGACCTTCTTGCCCGGGTCTCCCCCGAGCGGGCATGACGCCGGCCGGGCCCGGTCGTTCATCGTTCGTTTATCGCCGGACGGCAAGCTCATGTCTGTCGATCCGTCGTGTCGGGGGGCAGACGGGGCGATGAGCGGCCAAACCATTAGGGTGAGCGGCCCTGACAGGGGCCCGTCCGGCAGTCCACGGGGGAACAGCTGGGCGGGCCCCTCCAACGCAGCATGCCAGCCACAACGGAGATGACCATCATGGGCGAAAAGAAGAAGACCGACCCGATCATCAAGCCGCAGGACACCCACGCCACCGGCGCCGAGACCGGGTCGGCGACGACCCAGGACACGCACGCCACCGGCGGCGACATCAAGCTCACGGACACCCACGCCACCGGCGGCGACATCAAGCTCATGGACACCCACGCCACGAGCGAGCCGGCCAACTAGGACTTCCCTCGACGGGGGCACGGGGGGCACGGGGGGCACG
>NZ_JBCEWQ010000326.1:0-2644 GCF_038448545.1 Streptomyces sp. CLV115 | reverse complement strand
GCCCGGGGCTGTCACCGGGGGGTGGGGCGGCGGGCTACTTCTTGCCCTTGCCCTCGCCGCCGGACTCGTCCGTCGACAGCACGGCGATGAAGGCCTCCTGCGGCACCTCCACATTGCCGACCATCTTCATCCGCTTCTTGCCCTCCTTCTGCTTCTCCAGCAGCTTCCGCTTACGGGAGATGTCACCGCCGTAGCACTTGGCGAGGACGTCCTTCCGGATGGCGCGGACGGTCTCACGGGCGATGACCCGGGAGCCGATGGCTGCCTGGATCGGCACCTCGAAGTTCTGCCGCGGGATCAGCTCGCGCAGCTTGGCGACCAGCCGGACGCCGTACGCGTACGCCTTGTCCTTGTGGGTGACCGCGGAGAACGCGTCGACCTTGTCGCCGTGCAGCAGGATGTCGACCTTGACGAGCTGGGCGGTCTGCTCGCCGGTGGGCTCGTAGTCGAGCGAGGCGTAGCCCCGGGTCTTGGACTTCAGCTGGTCGAAGAAGTCGAAGACGATCTCGGCGAGCGGCAGGGTGTAGCGGATCTCGACCCGGTCCTCGGAGAGGTAGTCCATGCCGAGCAGGGTGCCGCGCCGCTGCTGGCAGAGCTCCATGATCGCGCCGATGAACTCGCTGGGGGCCAGGACCGTGGCGCGCACGACGGGCTCGTGCACCTTGTCGATCTTGCCCTCGGGGAATTCGCTCGGGTTGGTGACGGTGTGCTCGGTGCCGTCCTCCATGTCGACGCGGTAGACCACGTTGGGGGCGGTGGCGATGAGTTCGAGGCCGAACTCGCGCTCCAGCCGCTCCCGGATCACGTCGAGGTGGAGCAGTCCGAGGAAGCCGACGCGGAAACCGAAGCCGAGGGCCGCGGAGGTCTCCGGCTCGTACACCAGGGCGGCGTCGTTGAGCTGGAGCTTGTCCAGCGCCTCGCGCAGGTCCGGGTAGTCCGATCCGTCCAGCGGGTACAGCCCCGAGAACACCATCGGCTTGGGGTCCTTGTAGCCGCCCAGCGCCTCGGTCGCGCCCTTGTTCAGGGAGGTGATGGTGTCACCGACCTTGGACTGCCGGACGTCCTTCACACCGGTGATGATGTAGCCGACCTCGCCCACGCCGAGACCGTCGGCCGGGGTCATCTCCGGGGAGGAGACCCCGATCTCCAGCAGCTCGTGGGTGGCGCCGGTGGACATCATCCGGATGCGCTCGCGCTTGTTGAGCTGGCCGTCGACCACCCGGACGTACGTGACGACGCCGCGGTACGAGTCGTAGACCGAGTCGAAGATCATCGCGCGGGCGGGGGCGTCCGCCTGGCCGACCGGGGCCGGCACGTCCCTGACCACCCGGTCGAGCAGCGCGTCCACGCCGACGCCGGTCTTCGCGGAGACCTTGAGCACGTCCTCCGGCTGGCAGCCGATGAGGTTGGCCAGCTCCTCGGAGAACTTCTCGGGCTGCGCGGCCGGCAGGTCGATCTTGTTGAGCACCGGGACGATGGTGAGGTCGTTCTCCATCGCCAGGTAGAGGTTGGCCAGGGTCTGGGCCTCGATGCCCTGCGCGGCGTCGACCAGCAGGACCGTGCCCTCGCAGGCGGCGAGCGAACGGGAGACCTCGTAGGTGAAGTCCACGTGGCCCGGGGTGTCGATCATGTTGAGGACATGGGTGCTGCCCTGGCCCTCGCCCGTGGTGGGCGCCCAGGGCAGCCGCACCGCCTGGGACTTGATGGTGATGCCGCGCTCGCGCTCGATGTCCATCCGGTCGAGGTACTGAGCACGCATCTGCCGCTGGTCGACCACACCGGTCAGCTGGAGCATCCGGTCGGCAAGGGTCGACTTGCCGTGGTCGATGTGCGCGATGATGCAGAAGTTGCGGATCAGCGCCGGGTCGGTACGGCTCGGCTCGGGCACGTTGGTAGGAGTCGCGGGCACGCAGGGTCCTGATTCTTGAGACGCCGAACGCCGTGTCTCGGGTCGATGTCGGGTCGGTCGGATCGATACGTAGCCTCCATCGTCCCATGGTTGCGGGGCGGAGACCGGTTTGGGCCGGTCGGAGTGGGGCTGGTACCGTTGACAGCTGTGCCTCGCGACTCTCTCAGGCCGTGGGGTGCACATCGAAGATCCAACGAACCTGAAAAGGCTCTTTCGTGGCGAACATCAAGTCCCAGATCAAGCGGAACAAGACGAACGAGAAGGCGCGCCTGCGCAACAAGGCCGTCAAGTCCTCGCTCAAGACCGCTATCCGCAAGGCCCGTGAGGCTGCCGCCGCCGGTGACGTCGAGAAGGCCACCACGGCCGCTCGCGACGCCTCCCGCGCGCTCGACAAGGCCGTCTCGAAGGGTGTCATCCACAAGAACGCTGCCGCCAACAAGAAGTCGGCGCTGGCCTCCAAGGTTGCCTCCCTCCAGGGCTGAGCATTCTGATGTGATCGCCGGGACGGACCCAGCGGGCCCTCTCTCCCGTTCCTGACCGGCACCCCGCGCCGCACACCGAACCTGCGTTCGCCACGCGGGTGCGGCGCACCAAGC
The DNA here is from genome assembly GCF_038448545.1 of Streptomyces sp. CLV115. Lineage (NCBI taxonomy): Bacteria > Bacillati > Actinomycetota > Actinomycetes > Kitasatosporales > Streptomycetaceae > Streptomyces > Streptomyces sp. CLV115. The sequence goes on along the minus strand of NZ_JBCEWQ010000326.1, from coordinate 139 downwards.
TTGAACCACAGGCCCCGGCCTCGGCTCTCCCCAGAGCGAGGACCGGGGCCTGCGGCATGCACGGACTGGTCCGGTCTCGGGTCGGCGTTCAGGGGCGAGGCGGGGCGGCGTTCAGCGATGGGGCGGGTCAGGGCTCAGG
>NZ_JBCEWQ010000325.1:0-2669 GCF_038448545.1 Streptomyces sp. CLV115 | reverse complement strand
GAGTTGGGGGTGGGCGTACCGTTCTGACTGACCAGCAAGAACCGTTGTGCAGCAGGCACGGGGGTATTTCCGCATGTCTTGTACGCACCGCAGATCTCGGGTCTTCCCCGGAGTGGCGGGTGTCGCCGTGCGGGCGGGGTGTGGTGGTGTGTTGGGGGACGGGGACTTCCGGGCCGGGTGCCGCACGGCGGGTGACCGTCGATTCGTCGAAGGACCCCCCATGAAACGCCCCTTTGTTCCCTTCCTTGCCGCCCTTGCCTTTGCCGTCGCTCTTGTCGGGGTGATCGCGTTCAGCGGCAGCAGTCCGGGTACCCCCGCGGGTTACCACCGCAACAAGGACGGCACGCTGACGATAGAGAACGCGCACCGTCCGGTCTCGCCGGCCTTCGTGGGGGCCGATATCGACGGGAGGCCGGTCCAGCTCTCCGACTTCGCGGGGAAGACGGTCGTGGTCAACGCGTGGTCCTCCCGGTGCGATGCCTGCCGCAAGGAGATTCCGGTTCTGGTGCGTTACCACCGGAAGATGGAGAAGCAGGGTGTCGTTGTGCTGGGGATCAACCGGGACCGGTTCGTCGACGAGGCGCGGGGCTTCGTGAGTGAGTTCGACATGCCCTATCCCAGCGTTCTCGATCCGGGCGGCAAGCAGTTCTTCGCGCTGCCCAAGGGGTTGCTGAGCACTCAGGGGCTGCCCGTCACACTTGTCATCGATGTGCGTGGGCGGATCGCCGCGACGGCGTCCGAGGTCGTCAGCGAAGGCCGGCTGGAGGGGCTCGTCGCCGCCGCTCGGGCGTCTTGACGCGGGGCGGGGGCGGGCATAGCGTCGCGAATGTACTGAGCAAGCGCTTAGAGAGGTCGTTCGTGCCGCACATCGACCCGACCCCCACTGCCGCCCCCGACCCGCAGGCTGACGCAGCCGCGGCCGAGGCCGCCACGCGTGTCGAAGCCGCGCTGACCGGCCCGGGCGCCCCGTTCGCCGTGGTGCGGGTGGAGGACGGGGTGCACGCCGGGTCGCTCGTGTACGCGGACGGGCCCAGGACGCTCCGGGAGTTCGTGGAGACCACCTGGGCCTTCGGGGACCGGCCGTTCCTGGTCTCGGCGGAGCGCAGCTACTCGTACGCCGAGTTCTTCGCCGCCGCTTCCGCGCTGGCCTGCCGGATGACCGACGTGTACGGGCTCCGCCCGGGAGACCGGGCCGTCGTCGCGATGCGGAACCACCCCGAGTGGCAGATCGCCTTCTGGGCCGTCCAGCTGGCCGGCCTGGTCGCCGTACCGCTCAACGCCTGGTGGACCGAGGACGAGTTCACGTACGCGCTCGACGACTGCGAACCCCGGGTGCTCCTGGTGGACGGGGAACGGCTGCCCAGGGTCGCCGGGTGGGCGGCCGGGAACGGGGCGCGCGTGGTCGTCTTCCACGGGCAGGTAGCGGTCCCGGACGGGAGCGAGGAGGCCGGGCGGGTCGAGCGGTACGAGGATCTGCCCGCGGCCGATCCACTCGCCGCGCCCCCCGAGGTCGAGATCCGGCCCGAGGACGACGCGACGATCATCTACACCTCCGGCACCACCGGCCGGCCCAAGGGCGCGGTCGCCACCCATCTCGCCCAGGTGGGAGCGGTGCTCAACCCGCGGTTCCACGCGGCCGCCTCCGCGCTCGGGCGCGGGCTCATCCCGGGGCAGGGGCCCGCCCCGGTGTCGCTGCTGACGTTCCCGTTCTTCCACGTCGCCGCGTTCACCGGCTTCTACGCGGCGATGGCGGCGGGCGGCACCCTCGTGCTGATGCGGAAGTGGGACGCCGAGGAGGCGCTGCGGCTGATCCGCGCGCACGGCGTCACCCACTACGCCGGCGTCCCGGCGACCGCGCTCCAGCTTCTCGCCGCTGCCGAGCGGGCGGGCGACGGCCTGGAGGGCCTGCAGATGCTGAACACCGGCGGGGCCGCCGCACCGCCCGATCTGGTCGCCCGGCTGACCGCCCGGCACGGCGACCGCATCGAACCCCGCAACGGCTACGGCCTGACTGAGACCAGCGGCGGCGTCCTGGCGAACTTCGGCGTCGAGTACCGGCTCCATCCGGGCAGCGTCGGCCGCCCCACCCCCACCACCGAGGTGCGGATCGCCGGTCCCGCGGGCGAGGCGCTGCCCGAGGGCGAGGTCGGGGAGCTGTGGCTGCGCGGCCAGTCCCTGGTCCGCGGCTACTGGCGCGACGAGGCGGCGACCGCGCGGGCGTTCACCGGCGGGTGGTTCCGGACCGGTGATCTCGCCGTGGTGCGGGAGGGGCGGGTCAGTGTCGTGGACCGGATCAAGGACATGGTGATCCGGGGCGGGGAGAACGTGTACTGCGTCGAGGTCGAGGCCGTGCTGCACGACCACCCGGACGTCGAGGACGCGGCGGTGCTGGGGGTGCCGCACCCGGTCCTGGGCGAAGAGGTCGCCGCGGTCGTGTGCCTGTGGGCCGGTGCCACCGTCACCGTCGAGGAGTTGCGGGCGCACGTCGGGCGCAGCCTGGCCGCGTTCAAGGTCCCGGCCCATGTGCTCGTACGGGAGGAGCCGCTGCCCCGGAATCCGACCGGGAAGATCCTCAAGCGCGAGCTGCGCGGACCTGTCGAAGCCGAGGTCCGGGGTGAGTGAAGGGGAGTGAGCGAAGGGGAGAGTGGAGCGAAGGGGAGAGGGGGGTG
>NZ_JBCEWQ010000324.1:0-2706 GCF_038448545.1 Streptomyces sp. CLV115 | reverse complement strand
GCGGTACGGCCCCGACGATCTGCGGCGCACCTTCGAGGCCGTACCGCCCCGCACCGGCGACGGCGACGAACCCTTCGCGGACAGCTGGTGGGGCCGTGCCTGGGTGACCGCCCTGGAATCCCTCTCGATGGACGAGGCCCGGCTCTCCCGCGGCCGTACGTACGCCGACAGCGGCAAGGTCGCCGCGATCACCGTCACCCCCGGCCGGGTCGTCGCCTACGTCCAGGGCAGCCGCCCCCGCCCCTACCGCTGCGAGCTGCGGCTGCGGACCCTCGCCGACCCCGACTGGGACACCTTCCTGGACGCGGTCGCGGCCCGGCCCGGACACCTTGCCGCGCTGCTCACCAAGGAGATGCCGCACTCGCTGGCCGACACGGCGGCCGAGGCCGGCATCGCTCTGCTGCCCGGCCCGGGAGACCTCGACCCCGGCTGCTCCTGCCCGGACCACGGCCGGCCCTGCAAGCACGTGGCCGCGCTCTGCTACCAGATGGCGAGACTCCTGGACACCGACCCGTTCGTCCTGCTGCTGCTGCGCGGCCGGGGCGAACGGGAACTCCTCGAAGAGCTGGGCCGCCGCAACGCCGCCCACTCCGCGCGGGAGCGCCCCGCGGCCCCCGACACCCCCTCGGTGCCGGCCCGCGAGGCCCTCGGCGACCGCTTCCTCCCGCCGCTCCCCGCCCCGCTGCCGGTGCTGCCGCATCCCGCGCAGCCGCCCTCCTACCCGAGCCTGCCCGGCGCACGCGACCCGCTGGCCCTCGACCACCTCGCCACGGACGCGGCGGCCCGCGCACACACCCTGCTCACCACCGGCCTCGATCCGCTCGCCGGACTCACCTCCTGGCAGGACGCGGTACGGCTGGCCGCGTCCCGGCCCACCGCAGGGCTCACCGCCACCACCCGCGCCCTCTACCGCGAGCTGGCGTACGCCACCGGCCGCACCACCACCGACCTGGCCCGCGCGGTCGCGGCCTGGCGCCAGGGCGGCGCCGGAGGGCTGGCCGTCCTCGAAATCCCCTGGGATCCCCCGGCCGGTCCCTTCGACCGGGCCCGCCCCGCACTCGCGGCCGCCGGCTTTCCCCGCTTCCAGCCCCGGCGCAACCACCTCACCCACCCCGGAGGCACGCTTCAGCTCCGCTTCGGCCACGACGGCCGCTGGTACGGCTACGAATCCGAGCCGGGCGAGGACGACTGGTGGCCCCGGGCCACGCCGGACACCGACCCGGTGAGCGCGCTCATGGAGCTGAGCGGGAGCTGAACCGGCCCTGCGGGCCTCAGAAGTTCTGCAGATAGACGAAAAGGGCGATCAGGAACACGGCGACGATCGGCAGCATGATCAGCCCTGCTTTGCGGAACGCCTCGTTGTCCTGCTGGGACAGGCCCTGGTCGGCACCGTGCACCGATGTCAGATGCTCCCCGGCCATGTCGACGATCTTCTTCATCGTCAGCAGCGACGGCGACCAGTCGCAGTGGGCGCAGACAAGGAAGTCGCGGTACGGGTCGTACCGGAAGTCCCGCTCGATATTGACCGTGAACTCCTGGCCGTCCGGTGTCGAGGCCGTGAAGTGGCGTACTGGCGTGCGCATGTGGATCGCTCCCCGTTCGTGCGTGTGTGCGGTTCCGTACCCGGCCGCGGCACAGTACCCGACGGGGATGTGCCCGTTCCTCCCGCACGATGTGACGGAGGCTCACACGCCGGCACCGTATCGGCCGGCCGCACCGGACCAGCCGGCCGCGCGGGCACCGGGCCCGCGCGGCGGCATGACCGGCGGCATGGCAGGGGTGACGGCCCGGGGTCAGAAGTCGGCCGTGGTGCGCTCTTCGATCCGGGCCACCGAGTCCTGGGCGTAGGCCTTCTCGTAGGCGTCGCGGATCCGCTCGATCCGGTCATCGCGTACACGGGCCTCGGACGCGGGGTAGAGCAGGATCAGTTCGTAGCTGCGCTCCCGCTCGATGACCCCGCGGGAGTCCCGCCACTGCCCCCGGCCGTCCTGGACGGTCAGCCCGTTCGGGAAGCGCGGCGTGACCTCCTCGTCGATGAACGCCATGAACTGCCGATCGGTCACAGCCGGTCCGCCGTCGGGGCGTTCGGTGCCGAAGAGGAGCCGGGTCTCGATGTACGCCTTCCCGCGTGTGGCGAGGGCCGAGGCCGCGGGGGCTTCGTCGTCCAGCGTGGCGGACGCGACGGGCGAGCCCACGGCCAGTACGGACAGGGTGACGGCGGCCGTCGTCAGCGCGGTGCGCTTCCGCCGGCCGGTGCGGTCCTGCGAAACGGTGGAGCGGTGGATGCGGGGCAAGGCAGTGACCTTCTTTCGGGCCTGGGTTCGGGCCTGGGGAGGGAGGAGGGAGAGGCGACGACGGGGGTCGGTCCGTACGCGAGGTGCCCCAGGACTGCCCGCGGAACGGGTGGTGCGGACGTGCGGGCCTCACTGTGACAAGCGGCCCCCGCCGGACAGCGGCAAGGACATGGGCGTCCGGTGGAAACCACCCGTACGGATCGGTCCGCAACGCGGGCGAAGTCCAGCCGCGCCCCGGGGCGCGGGCCGCCGCATTCGCCCATGACCACGGAGATCGACCGGATCGATCCGGAGCAACTGCGTCCCACGCCCGGCTGTCAGCACATCACCGTCCTGGAGGCCGGCCGGACCGCGCAGCGGCCGGGCAGTGCGCGCTCGACCGCTCGGGCACCCCGGTGGGGGGGGGGGGCGG
>NZ_JBCEWQ010000323.1:0-2717 GCF_038448545.1 Streptomyces sp. CLV115 | reverse complement strand
ACAGGCTCCCGCGAAGGCGGCTCTGCCGCGTGGGGCGCCGGGTGCGGCGGGGACGGGTGGGGCGGTGTTCTCCGCGCCGAGGTCGGCGAGTTCGACGAGTGCGGTGAGGTGGGCGCCTAGGGCGTCGGCGTACTCGCGGGCGCGTTGGACGGCTTCGTGGACGGCCTGGCGGCGGGCGGTTGCGTGTGCGGGCGAGTCGGGGCGCAGTCCCCACCAGGGACCGTTGACCCGGGTCATTTCGAGGTCGGCGATGCGGGTGGTGAATTCGCCCAGGGCGGTGAAGTCGTTGAGTACCGCGGTGATGTGGACGCGGCCGTGGTAGGCGTGGATTTGTTCGTTGCGGCCCTTCTGGGTGAGTTCGGGCGTGATGGAGAATGCGCCGGTTTCGAGTTTTTCCACGGCTTGTCCGTGGGAGCGTGCGAGTTCGAGTACCTGGTCGTTGCGGCGGGTGAGGTCTTCGAGGGCGTTGCGGCGGTTCTTGCCGCGGGCGGTGACGGTGATGCCGATGCGGGCCGTTTCGGGGTCGACCTCCAGGCGGGCTTCGCCGCGGACGGCGACGCGGGGGTGTTCGGGGGTGCCGTAGGACGGTGGGGTGTCGGTCATGGGTCCACTGTGGCACTCGGGTCCGACAGCGGCTGGTCACCAGATCGAAACCCGTCAGGGGTGTTGCGTGGCGTGGCTCCTGGGTCAGAATCTACGCGCGTTGTGTGCGGTGGCCTTGTTGCCGAGGAGCCGCTTCGCGCGAGAACCGAGTTGCGTGAGAACTGAGATGTGGGAGACGAAATGCCGCTGAACCGTAGGACGTTCCTGGGCACATCGGCGGCCGCCGGTGCGGGTGTGGCGATCGCGGGGGCCTCGGGTGCGCCCGCCTCGGCGCACGGTCACGGGCATGGGCACGGTCACGGGCGTCCGCCGAAGCGGTATTCGTTCACGGTGATGGGCACCACCGATCTGCACGGGAACGTCTTCAACTGGGACTACTTCACGGACAAGGAGTTCGACGACAAGGCGCACAACGATGTCGGTCTGGCGAAGATCTCGACCCTGGTGGACCAGGTGCGCCGGGAGAAGGGCCGTCGCAATACGCTGATGATCGATGCCGGTGACACCATCCAGGGCACCCAGCTGTCGTACTACTACGCCAAGATCGATCCGATCACGGCGAAGCGCGGTCCGGTGCATCCGATGGCTCAGGCGATGAACGCGATCGGGTACGACGCCGCGGCGCTCGGCAACCACGAGTTCAACTACGGCATCCCGGTGCTGCGGAAGTTCGAGGAGCAGTGCGACTTCCCGCTGCTGGGTGCGAACGCGCTGGACGCGAAGACCTTGCGGCCGGCGTTCGCGCCGTATGTCATCAAGCGGATGCGTACCCCGCACGGCCGGGATGTGAAGGTCGCGATCCTGGGGCTGACCAACCCGGGGATCGCCATCTGGGACAAGGCGAACGTCAGCGGGAAGATGGTGTTCCCGGGGCTGGAGGAGCAGGCGGCGAAGTTCGTGCCGCGGCTTCGTTCGATGGGTGCGGACGTGGTGATCGTCTCGGCGCACTCGGGCAACAGCGGTACGTCGTCGTACGGTGACCAGATCCCGTACGTCGAGAACGCGGCCGGTCTGGTGGCCGAGCAGGTTCCGGGCATCGACGCCATTCTCGTCGGGCACGCGCACCTGGAGATTCCCGAGTACTTCGTGGAGAACAAGCAGACCGGCAAGAAGGTGGTGCTCTCGGAGCCGTTGAAGTGGGGGCAGCGGCTGACGCTGTTCGACTTCGACCTGGTGTGGGAGAAGGGCCGCTGGGTGGTGGAGAAGGCGGGTTCGCAGGTGCTGAACTCCAACACCGTGGCCGAGGACCCGAAGATCACCCGGCTGCTGGCGGACGAGCACAAGAAGGTCGTGGCGTACGTCAACCAGGTCATCGGTACGTCGACGGCGGCGATGACGACGGCGGAGGCGGCCTGGAAGGACGAGCCGATCATCGATCTGATCAATGTGGTTCAGGCGGAGACGGTGAAGGCGGCGCTGGCGGGTGGCGCGTACGCGGCGCTTCCGGTGTTGTCGCAGGCGTCGTGTTTCTCGCGTACGGCGCAGATTCCGGCCGGGAATGTGACGATCAAGGATGCGGCGGGTCTGTATCCGTTCGAGAACACGCTTGAGGCGCGGTTGCTGACCGGTGCGCAGCTGAAGGACTACCTGGAGTTCTCGGCGCGGTACTACGTGCAGACTCCGGCGGGTGCGCCGGTGGACACCGCGAAGCTGACGAACGCGGACAACACTCCGGACTACAACTACGACGCGGTGTCGGGGCTGACGTACGAGATCGACGTCGCGAAGCCGAATGGCTCGCGGATCGTGAATCTCTCGTTCGAGGGCAAGCCGATCGACCCGGCGGCGGAGTTCGTGCTGGCGGTGAACAACTACCGGGCCAGTGGTGGCGGGAACTTCCCGCATGTCGCGGGTGCCAAGCAGTTGTGGGCGAATTCGGAGGAGATCCGCAACACGATCATCGCCTGGGTGCAGGCGAAGGGTTCGGTGGACGGTGCGCAGTTCGCGTCGGTGGACTGGCGGCTGACGCGTGAGGGTACGCCGGTGTTCTAGGGGTTGTTCCGGTGGGCGGCCGTCTTCTCCTTCGGGAGGGGGCGGCCGCCTTCTGTGCGGTGGGTGTCAGTTGTTCCGGGCGAGGGGGATGAGGTCGGGGCCCTGGGTGGGGACGCGTGGGG
>NZ_JBCEWQ010000322.1:0-2721 GCF_038448545.1 Streptomyces sp. CLV115 | reverse complement strand
AACGCAGAAAAGCCCCGTGTCCACAAGGACACGGGGCTTTCCCGTAAAAGGAGTTCGGCGGCGTCCTACTCTCCCACAGGGTCCCCCCTGCAGTACCATCGGCGCTGAAAGGCTTAGCTTCCGGGTTCGGAATGTAACCGGGCGTTTCCCTAACGCAATGACCACCGAAACACTATGAAATTAACCAACACCGGAAAAAACACGGCCGTTCGTTATTTCAGAACAAACACAGTGGACGCGAGCAACTGAGGACAAGCCCTCGGCCTATTAGTACCAGTCAGCTCCACCCGTTACCGGGCTTCCACATCTGGCCTATCAACCCAGTCGTCTACTGGGAGCCTTAACCAATCAAGTTGGTGGGAATACTCATCTCGAAGCAGGCTTCCCGCTTAGATGCTTTCAGCGGTTATCCTTTCCGAACGTAGCCAACCAGCCATGCCCTTGGCAGAACAACTGGCACACCAGAGGTTCGTCCGTCCCGGTCCTCTCGTACTAGGGACAGCCCTTCTCAATATTCCTACGCGCACAGCGGATAGGGACCGAACTGTCTCACGACGTTCTAAACCCAGCTCGCGTACCGCTTTAATGGGCGAACAGCCCAACCCTTGGGACCGACTCCAGCCCCAGGATGCGACGAGCCGACATCGAGGTGCCAAACCATCCCGTCGATATGGACTCTTGGGGAAGATCAGCCTGTTATCCCCGGGGTACCTTTTATCCGTTGAGCGACAGCGCTTCCACAAGCCACTGCCGGATCACTAGTCCCGACTTTCGTCCCTGCTCGACCCGTCGGTCTCACAGTCAAGCTCCCTTGTGCACTTACACTCAACACCTGATTGCCAACCAGGCTGAGGGAACCTTTGGGCGCCTCCGTTACTCTTTAGGAGGCAACCGCCCCAGTTAAACTACCCATCAGACACTGTCCCTGATCCGGATCACGGACCCAGGTTAGACATCCAGCACGACCAGAGTGGTATTTCAACGACGACTCCACAACCACTGGCGTGGCCGCTTCAAAGTCTCCCACCTATCCTACACAAGCCGAACCGAACACCAATATCAAACTGTAGTAAAGGTCCCGGGGTCTTTCCGTCCTGCTGCGCGAAACGAGCATCTTTACTCGTAGTGCAATTTCACCGGGCCTATGGTTGAGACAGTCGAGAAGTCGTTACGCCATTCGTGCAGGTCGGAACTTACCCGACAAGGAATTTCGCTACCTTAGGATGGTTATAGTTACCACCGCCGTTTACTGGCGCTTAAGTTCTCAGCTTCGCCAACCCGAAAGTCAGCTAACCGGTCCCCTTAACGTTCCAGCACCGGGCAGGCGTCAGTCCGTATACATCGCCTTACGGCTTCGCACGGACCTGTGTTTTTAGTAAACAGTCGCTTCTCGCTGGTCTCTGCGGCCACCCCCAGCTCATGGAGTAAATCCAATCACCAGTGATGGCCCCCCTTCTCCCGAAGTTACGGGGGCATTTTGCCGAGTTCCTTAACCATAGTTCACCCGAACGCCTCGGTATTCTCTACCTGACCACCTGAGTCGGTTTAGGGTACGGGCCGCCATGAAACTCGCTAGAGGCTTTTCTCGACAGCATAGGATCATCCACTTCACCACAATCGGCTCGGCATCAGGTCTCAGACTATGTGCACGACGGATTTACCTACCGTGCGTCCTACACCCTTACCCCGGGACTACCACCGCCCGGGCTGGACTACCTTCCTGCGTCACCCCATCGCTTACCTACTACCACCTTGGTTCATCGGCTCCACCACTACCCTCAACTCCGAAGAGATCGGGCCGGCTTCACGGACTTAGCATTAATGGGCTCAGTACTGGGCGTTTCAAAGCGGGTACCGGAATATCAACCGGTTGTCCATCGACTACGCCTGTCGGCCTCGCCTTAGGTCCCGACTTACCCTGGGCAGATCAGCTTGACCCAGGAACCCTTAGTCAATCGGCGCACACGTTTCTCACGTGTGTATCGCTACTCATGCCTGCATTCTCACTCGTGAACCGTCCACAACTCGCTTCCGCGGCTGCTTCACCCGGCACACGACGCTCCCCTACCCATCCACACAGGCGTTGGCCCTATATGTGTGAATGACACGACTTCGGCGGTACGCTTGAGCCCCGCTACATTGTCGGCGCGGAATCACTTGACCAGTGAGCTATTACGCACTCTTTCAAGGGTGGCTGCTTCTAAGCCAACCTCCTGGTTGTCTCTGCGACTCCACATCCTTTCCCACTTAGCGTACGCTTAGGGGCCTTAGTCGATGCTCTGGGCTGTTTCCCTCTCGACCATGGAGCTTATCCCCCACAGTCTCACTGCCGTGCTCTCACTTACCGGCATTCGGAGTTTGGCTAAGGTCAGTAACCCGGTAGGGCCCATCGCCTATCCAGTGCTCTACCTCCGGCAAGAAACACACGACGCTGCACCTAAATGCATTTCGGGGAGAACCAGCTATCACGGAGTTTGATTGGCCTTTCACCCCTAACCACAGGTCATCCCCCAGGTTTTCAACCCTGGTGGGTTCGGTCCTCCACGAAGTCTTACCTCCGCTTCAACCTGCCCATGGCTAGATCACTCCGCTTCGGGTCTTGAGCGTGCTACTGAAACGCCCTGTTCGGACTCGCTTTCGCTACGGCTTCCCCACACGGGTTAACCTCGCAACACACCGCAAACTCGCAGGCTCATTCTTCAAAAGGCACGCAGTCACGAC
>NZ_JBCEWQ010000321.1:0-2724 GCF_038448545.1 Streptomyces sp. CLV115 | reverse complement strand
GTACGGCTTGCGATCACTCATCCCGTCACCCAAGCGAATCTCGCACGCTTGACCGGCAACGATGCTCCAACCTCACCCCATCGAGCGATGACAAGCCGGATAGAAGATCACGTACCGCACTCTCAGCCGCATCCGCCACAGTCACCGGTACCGCCTGCGACATTGATGTCGCTGTTGGGATCCGCCTGCCGGGGGTGACGAGGGTCTGGTAGGTGTGGATTCGGCGGGACCGGTTTCTTCATGTGGGTGGGGTGGGCGGCATGGCGCGGGTGGTCTGTGTGCATGGGATTGGGCAGCAGGTGCAGGGGGAGGACCGGTTGCGGTCCGTGTGGTGGCCGGCGTTGAGTGACGGGCTGCGGCGGGCCGGGGCTGAGGGCCTGGTGACGGAGGCGGATGTGGTGGTGGCCTTCTACGGGGATCTGTTCCGTCCGGCCGGGCAGTTCCTCGCCGCCGGGGATCCGCCCTACACCGCGGGGGATGTCGAGGAGGGATTCGAGCGGGAGCTTCTGGCCGCGTGGTGGCGGGCCGCAGCCGAGGTCGATGCAGAGGTGGTGTCGCCGGACGCCGGGGACACATTGGTGGCGACCCCGCGGTCGGTGCAGGCTGCTCTGCGGGCCCTGTCGGGGTCGAAGTTCTTCGCGAATCTTGCGCTGCGTGCGGTGGTCGCGGATCTCAAGCAGGTACGCGCCTACCTGACCGACCAGGAAACGCGCAAGGAGGCGCGCGGCCGGGTCACGGCCCGCATCGGTGCGGACACCCGCGTCGTGGTGGCGCACTCGCTCGGCTCTGTGGTCGCTTACGAGGCGCTGTGCGCGCTGCCGGGCCATGGGGTGCGGGCGCTGGTGACGATCGGCTCGCCGCTGGGCATCCCCAACCTCGTCGTCCACCGCTTGCAACCCGCCCCCACCGGCACGGGCACGGCGGTGCGCGGGGCCTGGCCGGGCGGCGAGAGTCTGGTGTGGACGAACCTGGCCGCGGCCGGCGACGTGGTCGCGCTGGTGAAGGACCTGCGCCCCGTCTTCGGCCGGGAGGTCCGCTCGGCTCTGCTGTCCAACGGTGCGCACGCACACGACGCGACCGCCTACCTCACCGATGCGCTGTGCGGGCAGGCGATCGCCGAGGGCCTGGCGTGAGCGACGCGCATGACGATACGGCGGCCGGCCCCCGACGGTTTCTGATGGCCGCGGTGGTCGCCGACTATCCGAAGAACCGGGACTGGAACCGACCCGGCCTGGTCCAAGCCCGCGCCAGGGTCGTCGGCCTGTTCACCGGCCCGCTCGGCTACCGGCTTCACGACCCACTGCCGCTCAGCCCCACCAGGCAACAACTGACCGACGCCCTGCGCGCGTTCTGCGCTTCACCGGAGCGGCGTGAGGACGATCTGCTGACGCTGTACCTGTCCTGCCACGGCGAGATCCTCGACGACGGTGACGAGCACGTCCTGCTCACCGCCGACACCGACCCCGACGACCTGGTCTACACCACGCTCCCCACGGCGGAACTGACGCGGGCGATGCTGCGTGGCACCCGGATCCGCAAGGTGATGCTGCTGCTGGACGCCTGCTACGTCGGACAGGGCGGCAACCAGATGGCCGCCGCCGCGCTGGAACGTCTGGGCGCGGCCTGGGGCAGGACGTCCGGGTCGGGGCTGGTCGTCGTCTCGTCCGCCCAGCCGCACCAGCCGGCGACGGCAGGACTGTTCCCGACGTTGCTGGAACAGGCGGTCACCGGCCTGTCGGTCGCCGGTCGCGGCCCCGGCACGCTGTCGGTGAACGCCATCGTGCAGCACATGAACGGCTCGGAGGACCGGCCTGACCATCAGCGGATCGGTCTGGCCATGGTCGGCCTGGACGGCGAGCCGCCCGCGTTCTTCCCCAACCCCCGCCACGACACCCGCCTCAACGGGGTCGACCTTGCCCTGCAGCAGGCCGCTGCCTTCGACGAACAGGACCAGCGGCGCGAAACGGAGTTCACCTCCCGCCTGCTGGTACGCGCCATGGGATACCAGAACGGGCCCGACGACGACCTCACCGCCCCTGCCTGGTGGTTCAGCGGCCGCCACACCGTCCTGCACGACCTCGCCGCCTGGCTCAACACCCCCACCAGCAGTAACGACCGGGCGTGCCGGGTCGTCACCGCCGCCCCCGGCTCCGGCAAAACCGCCGTCCTCGGCCTCATCGCCGCCCTCGCACACCCCGAGCGCCGCCGCACCGTTCCTCTCCACGCACTCGGCCTGCCGCAGGACCTCCTCGCACTCAGCACCATCGACGCCGCCGTCTACGCCCAGCACCTGACCGACACCGACGTCCTGGACGCCATCGCCGCCGCCGCCCGCCTGCGCACCGCCACCGTCGGCGAACTCCTCGACGCCCTGAGCGGGCGCCCGCAACCGCTGACCGTCCTCATCGACGCCCTCGACGAAGCCGCCACCCCCCACACCCTCTGCACCACCATCCTGCGCCCCCTGATCGAGCACTCCCGCGGCCGCATCCGCCTCCTCCTGGGCACCCGCCCCTACCTCCTGCCCCGGCTCGGCATCGACGCCCCCGACACCCGCCACGTCCTGGACCTCGACAGCCCCCGCTACGCCGACCGCCCCGCCCTCATCGCCTACACCGCCCGCACCCTGCTCCAGGCCCGCACCACCTCCCCCTACCGCAACCGGCTCGACGCCGTACGGCCCGTCGCCGAGGCCGTCGCCACCGCCGCAGGACACTCCTTCCT
>NZ_JBCEWQ010000320.1:0-2790 GCF_038448545.1 Streptomyces sp. CLV115 | reverse complement strand
GCGACGCTCCCACGGCTTGTAGGCACACGGTTTCAGGTACTATTTCACTCCGCTCCCGCGGTACTTTTCACCATTCCCTCACGGTACTATCCGCTATCGGTCACCAGGGAATATTTAGGCTTAGCGGGTGGTCCCGCCAGATTCACACGGGATTTCTCGGGCCCCGTGCTACTTGGGTGTCTCTCAAGCAAGCCGTCAATGTTTCAGCTACGGGGGTCTTACCCTCTACGCCGGACCTTTCGCATGTCCTTCGCCTACATCAACGGTTTCTGACTCGCCGACCAATCGGCAGATTGATCAAGAGAGATCCCACAACCCCGCATGCGCAACCCCTGCCGGGTATCACACGCATACGGTTTGGCCTCATCCGGTTTCGCTCGCCACTACTCCCGGAATCACGGTTGTTTTCTCTTCCTGAGGGTACTGAGATGTTTCACTTCCCCTCGTTCCCTCCACACTGCCTATGTGTTCAGCAGCGGGTGACAGCCCATGACGACTGCCGGGTTTCCCCATTCGGACACCCCCGGATCAAAGCTCGGTTGACAGCTCCCCGGGGCCTATCGTGGCCTCCCACGTCCTTCATCGGTTCCTGGTGCCAAGGCATCCACCGTGCGCCCTTAAAAACTTGGCCACAGATGCTCGCGTCCACTGTGCAGTTCTCAAACAACGACCAGCCACCCATCACCCCGCTCCGAAGAACAGGTTCACTGGGGCCGGCAACTGAAGGCGACCATCACGGCCGTACCCTCAGATACCCAACAACGTGCCCGACCCGACCTGCCGTCCCCCACGTTCCACGCCGAAGCAGTACTAGTGAAAAACAACCTGTCGTGCCGAATAGTCAACGTTCCACCCATGAGCAACCACCGTCGAACATTTGCCGACGTAGTGGCCTCTGACCAAACCGAAGCCTGGTAAGAAGTGCTCCTTAGAAAGGAGGTGATCCAGCCGCACCTTCCGGTACGGCTACCTTGTTACGACTTCGTCCCAATCGCCAGTCCCACCTTCGACAGCTCCCTCCCACAAGGGGTTGGGCCACCGGCTTCGGGTGTTACCGACTTTCGTGACGTGACGGGCGGTGTGTACAAGGCCCGGGAACGTATTCACCGCAGCAATGCTGATCTGCGATTACTAGCAACTCCGACTTCATGGGGTCGAGTTGCAGACCCCAATCCGAACTGAGACCGGCTTTTTGAGATTCGCTCCGCCTCGCGGCATCGCAGCTCATTGTACCGGCCATTGTAGCACGTGTGCAGCCCAAGACATAAGGGGCATGATGACTTGACGTCGTCCCCACCTTCCTCCGAGTTGACCCCGGCAGTCTCCTGTGAGTCCCCATCACCCCGAAGGGCATGCTGGCAACACAGAACAAGGGTTGCGCTCGTTGCGGGACTTAACCCAACATCTCACGACACGAGCTGACGACAGCCATGCACCACCTGTACACCGACCACAAGGGGGGCACCATCTCTGATGCTTTCCGGTGTATGTCAAGCCTTGGTAAGGTTCTTCGCGTTGCGTCGAATTAAGCCACATGCTCCGCTGCTTGTGCGGGCCCCCGTCAATTCCTTTGAGTTTTAGCCTTGCGGCCGTACTCCCCAGGCGGGGAACTTAATGCGTTAGCTGCGGCACCGACGACGTGGAATGTCGCCAACACCTAGTTCCCAACGTTTACGGCGTGGACTACCAGGGTATCTAATCCTGTTCGCTCCCCACGCTTTCGCTCCTCAGCGTCAGTAATGGCCCAGAGATCCGCCTTCGCCACCGGTGTTCCTCCTGATATCTGCGCATTTCACCGCTACACCAGGAATTCCGATCTCCCCTACCACACTCTAGCCTGCCCGTATCGACTGCAGACCCGGGGTTAAGCCCCGGGCTTTCACAACCGACGCAACAAGCCGCCTACGAGCTCTTTACGCCCAATAATTCCGGACAACGCTTGCGCCCTACGTATTACCGCGGCTGCTGGCACGTAGTTAGCCGGCGCTTCTTCTGCAGGTACCGTCACTTTCGCTTCTTCCCTGCTGAAAGAGGTTTACAACCCGAAGGCCGTCATCCCTCACGCGGCGTCGCTGCATCAGGCTTTCGCCCATTGTGCAATATTCCCCACTGCTGCCTCCCGTAGGAGTCTGGGCCGTGTCTCAGTCCCAGTGTGGCCGGTCGCCCTCTCAGGCCGGCTACCCGTCGTCGCCTTGGTAGGCCATCACCCCACCAACAAGCTGATAGGCCGCGGGCTCATCCTTCACCGCCGGAGCTTTCAACCCCGTCCCATGCGGGACAGAGTGTTATCCGGTATTAGACCCCGTTTCCAGGGCTTGTCCCAGAGTGAAGGGCAGATTGCCCACGTGTTACTCACCCGTTCGCCACTAATCCACCCCGAAGGGCTTCATCGTTCGACTTGCATGTGTTAAGCACGCCGCCAGCGTTCGTCCTGAGCCAGGATCAAACTCTCCGTGAATGTTTTCCCGTGATCGGGACAACACAACACGAGAGCGGAACGACCGGACGGAATAAGACCGGTCGTTCACAGCGTCCTCGCTGTGTAAATTGCCTACCGGGTCGGTGACCCCGTAGGACTTTCAAAGGAACCTCCAACCTGCCGAAGCAGGCCGGGGTATCAACATATCTGGCGTTGACTTTTGGCACGCTGTTGAGTTCTCAAGGAACGGACGCTTCCTTTGTACTCACCCGCAGAACACTCTCTGGGGCTTTCCTCCGGGCTTTTCCCTTCGGTCTTGCGTTTCCGACTCTATCAGACTCTTTCGTGTCCGATTCCCGGTCGAAGCGGGA
>NZ_JBCEWQ010000319.1:0-2855 GCF_038448545.1 Streptomyces sp. CLV115 | reverse complement strand
CACCACCCCGAGGAGCAGCACCCCGGGCCGCGCCGCCTCACCCCCGAGGAAGCCCGCACCCTCGCCTCCTGGGACCGCGACCTCGACGCCCTGGCCGGCGAGCTGCGCCGCGCCCGCGCCACCGTGCGCGACGTCCTCGTACCCGCGTCGCTCTCCGCCACCCAGCTGCTGCGCCTCGCCGACGACCCCGACGGCTTCGCCCAGGAGCTGGCCCGTCCGATGCCACGGCCGCCGCAGCCCGCGGCCCGCCGGGGCACCCGTTTCCACGCCTGGGTGGAGTCCCGCTTCGAGGAGCTGCCGCTGCCCATGCTCGGGCCCGACGAGCTGCCCGGGGGCGACGAGAGCGACGCCGAGATCGCCGACGAGCGCGATCTCGCCGCACTCAAGGAGGCCTTCGAGCGCACCCCGTACGCCCGCCGCACCCCGTACCGCGTCGAGACGCCGTTCCAGATCACCCTGGCCGGCCGGATCGTCCGGGGGCGCATCGACGCGGTGTACCGCACCGGGGACACGTACGAGATCGTCGACTGGAAGACCACCCGCGCCAACACCGCCGACCCCCTCCAGCTCGCGGTCTACCGCCTGGCCTGGGCGGAACTGCACGACCTGCCGCTCACCGACGTGACCGCCACGTTCCTGTACGTGCGCAGCGGCGAGACCGTCCACCCCAGGCGCCTGCCGGGCCGGGCGGAGCTGGAGCGCATCCTGCTGGACGAACAGCCGGACTAGGACCGGCCCCGGGCTGTGCCCGCCCTGGGCCGTGCCCGCCCGGGCCGTGTCCGGACTAGGACAGCGCAGGCCGGTCGATCAGCAGCTGGGCGCGGGCGGTCGTGAACAGCCGCCGCTGAGTGGCGAGCCCGCCGGGGGTGGCGGCGGTGTCGAGGAGCAGCTGATAGACCTGGCCGGCCTCGCCCGGGACGAAGACCTCGACGCGCTTGCGGGGTTCGCTCTGGCCCGCCCAGTGGTAGTCGATCTCCAGCCAGAGGGCGCTCCGGCCGTTCTGCCGGGTGGTGTGGGTGCTGGCCTTCAGTCCGGCCATCGACGACCTGGCGGTGTCGCGGTACCAGGCGAGCTGCCCGGCGGAGGCGTCCTGGGCGGTCGCTCCGTACGACGTGTCCCGCTTGACGCTCATGTCATGGGCACCGTCCGGGGAGATCCAGTTGCTCTGGATGGTGTTTCTCTCCTTCCGGGTCCAGCCGTCCGGCACGGCGAAGACGACCGTGAGACCGGGCTCTTCGACCCGGCGCCACCCCTCGGGCACCGGCGGCGGGGCGGGCCGCGACGGCCCCGGGGACGTGGCGCCGGGCCCGTCGGTCGCGTCCGGAGAACCGGGCCGGTCCGGTGTGGACGAGGCCGGGCCGGCCGGAGCACCGGCATGGTCGGCGACGGTCCGGTTGACCGAGGAGCCGCCGACGAGCGGGATCCCCAGCACCGCCAGCAGCAGACCGACGACAGCGGTGATCGCCGAGACCCACGCGGCCGTCTCCCCGGACCGCCGCCTCGGCGGCGTACCCGCACCTGAACCGCTCAACTCCCTCTCCCCCTCGCCGCCGGGGACGGGCACCGCCCCGCAAGGCCATTCAGGAGGCCATTCAACTGGAGGAGAGGCGCCACCGTCAGGTAATCCGGCCACAGCGGTGCGGGGAGGGCCGGGAACCTCGTGCGGAAGGACCCCGCCGGGCGAGGCACTAGGCTCAAGGCCATGAGCGACACCCCGGACAGCGCCGTCCGTACGTACACCGAGCAGCACCGCACAGCCTTTCTGGACGACCTCGCCGACTGGCTGCGCATCCCCTCCGTATCCGCCCAGCCGGAGCACGACGGGGACGTACGGCGCAGCGCCGAGTGGCTGTCCGCCAAGCTCAAGGAGACCGGTTTCCCGGTCACCGAGATCTGGGAGACGCCCGGCGCCCCCGCGGTCTTCGCCCACTGGCCCTCCGACGAGCCGGACGCCCCGACCGTCCTGGTCTACGGGCACCACGACGTACAGCCCGCCGCCCGCGAGGACGGCTGGGACACCGACCCGTTCGAGCCGGTGATCCGCGACGGCCGGATGTACGGGCGGGGCGCCGCCGACGACAAGGGACAGGTGTTCTTCCACACCCTCGGCGTCCGGGCCCACCTCGCCACCACCGGCCGCACCGCCCCCGCTGTCAACCTCAAGCTGCTGATCGAGGGTGAGGAGGAGTCCGGTTCGCCGAACTTCCGCGCCCTGGTCGAGGAGCGGGCCGAGCGGCTCACCGCCGACGCGGTGATCGTCTCCGACACCGGCATGTGGGACGAGTCGACCCCCACGGTCTGCACCGGCATGCGCGGCCTCGCCGAGTGCGAGATCGAGCTGTACGGCCCCGAGCAGGACATCCACTCCGGTTCGTTCGGCGGCGCGGTCCCCAACCCGGCGACCGCCGTGGCCCGGCTCGTCGCCGCACTGCACGACGCGGACGGCCGGGTCGCGATCCCCGGCTTCTACGACGGTGTGGCCGAGCTCACCGACACCGAGCGCGCGCTCTTCGCCGAGCTGCCCTTCGACGAGGCCACCTGGCTGCGCACCGCCAAGTCCCGGGCGGCATCGGGCGAGGCCGGATATTCCACGCTGGAGCGTGTCTGGGCCCGCCCCACCGCCGAGGTCAACGGCATCGGCGGCGGCTACCAGGGCGCCGGAAGCAAGACCATCATCCCGTCCTCCGCGCTGGTGAAGATCAGCTTCCGGCTGGTCGCGGGCCAGGACCCCGACCGGATCCAGGACGTGGTCCGGGCCTGGGCGGAAGCACGCGTCCCGGCCGGTGTCGGGCACCGGATCACCTTCGCCCCGGCCACCCGCCCCTGCCTGACCCCGCTGGACCACCCCGCCCTGC
>NZ_JBCEWQ010000318.1:0-2969 GCF_038448545.1 Streptomyces sp. CLV115 | reverse complement strand
GTCCCACGCACCCGCGTGGGACGGGGCCCCGCCCCTTTTTTCCGGGGTACGTCAGGCGGCCCCGTTGAGGGCCTGGACCATCCGGAGCCACGTCTCGCCGTGCGGGTGGGCGTGCCGGACGCTCAGCGCGACGATCTCCCGCAGCAGCCTGGCCCGGATCGCCTCGGGCGCGCGGGGCAGGAGCGTGGCCAGCTCCTCCGGTTCGACGCCCTCGACGGATCCGGCGAGCACCATGCCCGCCTGGGCGTGGGTGAGGGAGGACAGGCCGTCGTCGAAGACCTGCCCCTCGACGGCCGCGGCGTGCAGCAGCGCGTTGCTGTCCCCCGCCGCCAACGCCCTTTCCACGTACACCTGGAGGGCGTCGCGGTCCTCGACGAGGCGGTACGCGGCGTCCAGCCCTTCGGTACGGGCGACATCGAGGACGGCGACGTGTGCGAGCGGGGTGTCCTCCGGCGGCCGGGCCTGGAGGATGCGGGGATGGTCCTGGAGGAAGGCCCGTGACTCCGCCCAGTCGGCGCAGTCCACCCACTCCGCCACCTGCTCCGCGAGGATCAGCGGATCGTAGGCGGCGGTCACGCCGTGGGCGAGGACGGCCTCGCGGAGCGCGGCGTGCTGCTGTGCGGTGCCGGGGTCCAGGAACGCCAGCTCCTCCAGTGCCGTCGCCGCCTCCTCGCTGCCGAGCACATCGGCGTTCCGGGACCAGACATCGCGTGACCCGGGCCAGTCGGGCGCGAACATCCAGGAGCCGACGAGTTCCAGCGTCCCGGGCGACAGGGCGAGCCAGGCGGGTGCGGGGGCGAGGGTCTCCTCCTCCCACGCGGCGCGGACCGCGTCCGGATCGCCGTACGCGCGCAGCGCCCGCCGGGCCCGTACGGTCACGGCGTCCGCGCCGCCGCCGCCCGGAGTGGTGTCCCGGTGGAGGAAGGACACCAGTTCGCGTACGCCGGCCGAGGCCCGGGCACCGGGACAGCCCAGCAGGAAGATGCTCCGCTCGACACCGAGGCGCCGGGCGGTTGCGGGATGGGCGCCGAACTCCGCCACGGCCTCGTCGAATTCCCTCACCGCCGACGCGTGGTCGTCGGTGAGGGCGAGCGCCCCGCCCAGGTTGGCGAGGGCGGAGACCAGGGACTTCTCGAAGGCACCGGGGTTCTCCAGCGCCAGGGTCCGGTAGGCGGCGGCCGCTTCCCGTGCCGAGCTCACGGCCCCTTCGGCGTCCTGGTTCGCCCCCAGGTGCTTGCTGTAGTTCTGCAGGGAGAGAGCCAGATCGGGAAGGTGCGCACTGCTGAGTTCGTCGACGAGTACACGCAGGATCCGGACGCCCTCCCCGGCCGGCACCAGGGCCTCTTTCCGGCTGCCGGTGTCGGCGAGGTTCTGGGCAAGAGTGCCGAGTGAGCCCGCGAGAGGGGAGCGGAGGGCGGGCTCGCGTTCGGCGAGTTCACGGAAGAGGGCGACAGCTTCCTCTGCGGCCCGCAGCCCCGCCGCCGGATCTTTGGCCCTGTTCAGGTGGGCGGCGAGATTGGTGAGTGCGGTGGCCAGCTCCTGCCGGAAGACCGCGGGGTGTTCTTCGGCGAGTGCGCGGCGGATGGTGACCGATTCCCGGCCCGCGGTGAGCGCCCCCGAGACGTCACCCAGGGTTGCGCGATGGTTGCCCAGGTTGGTGAGGGCCGTCGCGAACTCCGGGAGAAAGGCGTCCGGATCCTCGGCGGCCAGGTGCCCGTAAAGGGCGGTCGCCTCCTCGGCATTGGGCAGAGCCGTCCCGGGCTCACCTGCGGCGACGAGGTGCATGGCGAGGTTGTTGAGCATCGCGGCCAGGCCCGGGAGGGACGCTGCCGGCCGTTCCTCGGCCAGCTCGCGCTGGATGCGTACGGCCTCCTGCGCGAGCAGCACCGCCGAAGACCGGTCTCCCGCGGCGGCCGTCTTGTTGGCCAGTGAGGTCAGGGACCGGGCGAGATCCGGCTGGAAGACGTCGGGGTGCTGCGAAGCGAGCCCGGCGTACATGCGCGCGGCATCCCGCGCCGGAGCGAGCGCCCCCTCGTGGTCCCCGGTGGCGGAGATCCGGTCCGCCAGGTTGTGCAGAGCGCCCGCCAACTGCGGTTGGAAGGCGACCGGATGACGCGCGACGAGTTCCCGGCAGATCTCCACAGCCTCCCGCGCGGGCGCGAGGCACCCCGCGAGATCACCGACGTCCTCCCGGTGCACGGACAGATTGGTCAGGGAGCCGGCCAGGGCGGACCGGAGACCGGTGGGGTGGCGTGCGGCCACCTTCCGGTCGACCCGGACCGCTGCCACCGCGTGAGGAAGCGCGCCCACGTGGTTTCCGACGGACTTGAGACTGCTGGCCAGATTGGTCAGCGCGGAGGCGAGAGGGGCCAGGAACTCGTCGGGGTGCGCCGCGGCGAGCTCGGTGTAGATCTCCACCGCCTCCTGCGCGAGGGGTACGGCGGCCCGGCGTTCCCCGACGGTCGAGAGATTCGCCGCCAGGTTGGTCAGCGTGGCCGCGAGGCCGGGGCGGAACGCCGCTGGAGTCCGTTCGACGAGTTGCCGGTAGATGCCGACGGAGTCCAGCGTGAGCGCGAGTGCCCCCTCGCGGTCGCCGATGTCGTGGACGCGCCGGCCGAGAGTGCCGAGGGCGAGAGCCAGGTCGGGGAGGCACGCGCTTCCGCCCGCGTCGGCGAGGCTCCGCTGGAGCTCGACCGCTTCGCGCGCCGGCGGCAGCGCCCCCTCGCGGTCGCCGATGTCGGCGTGCCGGTTGGCGACGTTGATGAGGGTGCGTACCAGCGCCGTACTGAAGACCCCGGGGAAGGTGCGCTCCAGCTCCTTGTACAGGGTGAGCGCCTCCCGCGCCGCACTCAGCGCGTCGTCGGGACGCCCTTCCGTCCTGAGCCGCTGGGAGAAGAGGATCAGCGCCTGGGCCAGAACGGGGACCGCGCCCGCCCCGCCCCGCTCCGCCGGCCCCCGCAACATCGCGA
>NZ_JBCEWQ010000317.1:0-3054 GCF_038448545.1 Streptomyces sp. CLV115 | reverse complement strand
CTCCCGGGCCGCGGGCGGGGGCGGGACGGGGGCCGACGCCGAACACGTCACCGCAACCGGGACCGGAGCCGGGACCACAGCCGCAACGGACACCAGGGGCTTCGCCCCAGCCGGAGCCGCAGCCCGGAGCGGCACCGGCTCCGGGCGGACCGATGCGGCGTCCGGGATCGTGCCGCTCATCTGACGTTGGCCCGAAGCCCGAAGGGGACTCGTGCAAGGGGGACTCATGCAAGGGGGAACGATGCCTCGCACCATCACACCCGCGCCGTGGGAGGAGCTCGTCACCACGGCGCTGCTCGGCACCGACCGCCGCCCGACGGCGAGAGACGGCGCCGCCGGGCTGCTGGACGCGGCGGCGCTCCACACCGTACGGCGCAGGGCGGGGCTCCGGCCCGCCGCGCCCGCCACCCGGCCCGAACCGGCGCCCGTCGACCAACGGCCGCCGCTGCCCCCGGCCGCGCGGCGCAGGCTCGCCCAACTGCTGGCGGACCGGTCGGCATCGGCCGGTTCGGGCGGCCGTCGGGGCACGGCGCCCGATCTCACGGAGCTGATCCCGCAGTGGCTGGCCACCGCGAACCAGCAGGGCTTCCGGGCCCCGGCCGCGCTGTTGCCCGCCCTGCTCGACGCGGCCAGGGCCCGGACGGATCTGCGGCCGCAGGCCCTGGCCTTCGCCGGGCCGCGCGGATTGTGGCTGGCGGGGCTGAACCCCGAGTGGAAGTTCGCGCTGCGCGGTTCGTCCGGCGGCTCGTCGCTGCCCGACCCTACGGAGCCGGCAGCGGTCAACCTGCTGTGGGAGGAGGGGTTGTTCGCCGAGCGGGTCGCCCTGCTCGGCGCGGTTCGGGCCCACGATCCCGTGGCGGCGCTCGCGCTGCTCGCGACCACCTGGCCCACCGAGCGGGCCGAGGACCGGCTGATGTTCCTCGACTCGCTGCGCACCGGGCTTTCCCCGGTGGACGAACCCTTCCTGGAACAGGCGCTCTCCGACCGCAGCCGCAACGTCCGCTCGACCGCGGCCGAACTGCTCTCCGCGCTGCCGGAGTCGGCGCTCGCCGCCCGGATGGCGTCCCGCGCGCTGTCCTGCGTGAGCCCGGACCTCACCGGCGACGAAGCCTCGATCGCCGTGGAGGCACCGCACGAATGCGATGCCGCGATGGAGCGGGACGGAGTGGCGGCGGCGCCGCCGTCGGGGCGGGGGGAACGGTCCTGGTGGCTCGGCCAGTTGGTGGAGGCGGCGCCGCTCGCGACCTGGCCGGCCCGGTTCGGCGGCCGCTCCGCACAGGAGATCGTCGGCCTTCCGGTCGCGGACGGCTGGGCCGAGGAGCTGCACGCGGCATGGTGCCGGGCGACGGTGCGGCAGCGTGACCCCGAGTGGGCCCGCGCGCTGCTCGGCACCCCCTCCCTGCCTCCGTCGAACGGCCCGGGTACGGCATCGCTCGCCGAACGCTCGAAGCTCCTCGGCATACTCCCGTCGGCCGAACGGGCCGGGTGGGTGGCCGACTTCATAGCCGCGCACGGGCTGTCGGAAGCCTTCCAGCTCCTCGGGGTCTGCCCGACCCCCTGGGCCGGGCCGCTGGGCCGCGCGGTCGTCGACGCCCTGGACATCGCCCGGGACGCGGGCAGCTACCCCTGGAGCTTCAGCGGCGTGATGGGCCTCGCCGAGCGCTGTCTGAATCCTGCCGAGGCGGACCACCTGGAGGTCCTCACCACCACCCCGGACGAACCGGAGGACGCCTCACCGGGTGCGAACGGCTACTGGTCGGAGGCCTTCCAGCGGCTGGTCTCCACGTTGCGGCTGCGCGCGGCGATGGACTCGGAGCTGACCCCGGCAGCCTGACAGGACCCTGACGGGACCGACGGCGGACACGAAGCCGACCACGGACGGGCCGGGACGGAGCAGCACGGAACAGGGCAGGACAGAACAGGGCACTGCACGCCAGGACAGTGCCCCGTCCCTCCCGGCGGGACGGCACGGGCAGGACGGGACAGGGTCCGGCCGGCGCGGGTCAGGCCTCCGCGGGATGGCGGACGTTCGCGTTGACCCAGTCGACGATCGCTGTCGTCGTGGCGCCGGGGGTGAAGATCTCCGCGACGCCCTGGTCCTTCAGCGGCGCGATGTCCGCCTCCGGGATGATGCCGCCGCCGAAGACCTTGATGTCTTCCGCCTCGCGCTCCTTCAGCAGCTCGATCACCTTGGCGAAGAGCGTGTTGTGCGCACCGGAGAGGATCGAGAGGCCGATCGCGTCGGCGTCCTCCTGGATCGCGGTGTCCACGATCTGCTCGGGCGTCTGGTGGAGCCCGGTGTAGATGACCTCCATGCCCGCGTCACGCAGTGCCCTGGCGATCACCTTGGCCCCGCGATCATGGCCGTCCAGGCCCGGCTTCGCCACCACCACACGGATCGGACCGGTCACACCCATCACTGCCTCCACATGCCTCTCCCGCGCCTGAAGGGCCGGGGATGTGAACGAACGTTATCTACAGCATCCCGCAAGCCGTCGTTTCGCGGTGGACGGGGAGGGGGAAATCACACGTGGGACATGTTCACCGGGCGACGTTCCCGTAATCACGCGGCACACCTGCCGTGCGGGACCGGCCGCCAGGGGAGCCGCTACGAGGTCGCCGTACCACCGCGCCGCCAGCCGCGCGGCACGGTGGTACGGGCCATCCGGCCGAGGGGCCGGCCGCGCCTCCGTGACGGCACCCCATGAGAGGGCATCCGGGGCCGGAGCCGCCTCCCCCGCCTGCCGGAGCAGGAGGTCGGCCATGAAGGACCTGCCTTTTCTTCCCCCGCTGCTGCGCCTGCCCTGCCCGCGCCCTGCCGCACTGCTGCCGTCCGCCCTACTGCCGTCCGCACTGCTGCCGTCCGCACTGCTGCCGTCCGCACTGCTGAAGGCCACCGCACTGGAGCTGGCGGTGCTCGCCGGGCATGTGCTCCTGTATCCCACCGGCATGTACCCCACCAGCGCCTGCCCCACCGGCGTCTCGGGGGAACGACGGGCCGCACCCGGCCCTCCCGGCCGGACGTCCACCCCGCCCTCCGCGCCACCCGCACCC
>NZ_JBCEWQ010000316.1:0-3081 GCF_038448545.1 Streptomyces sp. CLV115 | reverse complement strand
CCCCCCCCCCCCCCCCCCCCGCCCCCCCCCCCCCCCCCCCGGGCCGGCCAGCCAACCGGGCGGCCGGCTGCCGTGGATCGGGGCGGCCGACCGCCCGCGATCCGCGCCCCGCCGAGCACGCCGGTGAGGAAGGCCGGTCAAGAGGGCGGGGCAATGCCCGGTCGTACACCGGCGTGGCGTGCCACCAGGGAGGCCAGCGCGGCGCGGGACTGTATGCCCGTCTTGCGGCAGACACGGGCGATGTGACTCTCGACCGTACGCAGGCAGACTGAGGCAGAGCCTGGACGCCACAGCCTGGTTGGTGAGGCCCTGGGCGACCATCTCCGCGATCTCGCGTTCACGCGAGGTGAGCTGCCCCAGTCCGGCGGCAGGTCCGGACGCGCCCGGTGCCCCGTCGTTGTCGCCGAGCAGGTCGGGGCCCTGCTGGTCGGCCATGGCGACCAGCAGCGTCGCCCCGCCCTCGGCTGCCAGGCTGCGGGCACGGCGCCGCATCTCGGCGGCGCGGTCGCCGTCACCCGCGGCCTTGGCGAACGGGGCGCCGAGCAGCAGGCTCTGCACCTCCCTCAGTGACGCGCCGCAGAGCGCGCTCTCCCGCGCGGCTTCGGCGAACACCCGTTCCGCCGCGGCCCGCCGGGTCGGCAGGTCGAGCAGGTCGTGTCGGTGAGACGGCGGCGGGGGGCGTGAAACTGACGGATCTTGTCTGCGGGGCTGCTGGGGGCTTCCTCAGTGAAAGCACGTAACTGTCTGCGTAAGAACTCGCGCGGATTGGTGGTGGAGCCAGCTCTGGTGGTGGGGCGGGCACAGTTCGGGTGATCCCGGAGTTGCGACACTCTGTGATCACCGGGTGGTGCCTGTTCTGCCGTTGTCACTGTCCTCGCCGTTGTGGGAGCGGTTCTCGGCGTTGTTGCCCGGTTGGACGGGGCGTGCTGTCCCCGGTTCTCCAGCCATCCGGGTGGGTGGTCGTCGGCCCGGTGCGGGGGGAGTGGATCGGGAGAACCGTGGGTACGGTCCGTGTTGTTGGGTTTTGCCGGATGGCTTCCGGCGGGTGGGCGGGCATGGCGTGGGGCGGTTCGGCCCGCCAGGGCTGTATGGACTGGACGGGCCGGTTGGGCTGGTTGGTCAGTGGGGGGACAGGGTCGCGATGTCGTTGCCGAAGGCGACGGTCAGGTGGGTGTTGTGCGGTGTCACCGCCACCGCCTTTACCGGTGCGGGGAAGGTCAGTGCCGGTCCTGTCTGCCGGTAGGTGCTCAGGTCCCACACGCGTACTGTTCCGTCATCACTGCCGGTGACCGCTATGGGGCGGCCGTCCGTCACGGCTGTCGCGACCGTGGTGACCGGTCGGGTGTGGCCGGACAGCCGGGGGCCGGTAAGGCGGCCGGTGGCGGGGTCGGTCAGGCGCAGCCATCGGCCCACCGCGACCAGGAGCACCTGGCGGCCGCCGATGTCCGCCACCGCCACCGCCCGCACCTTCCCGGCCTGTGCGAACACCCTGTCCACGGGCTGACTGTCAGCATCCAGGTCCCACATCCGCACCGACTTGTCCCCGCTGCCGGTGACGGCGACAGGGCGGCCGTCCACCACCCCTGTCGCCACCGCCCCCACCTCGCGTGTGTGGCCGGTGAGGGGTTCACCGACCTGCTCACGGGTGGTCAGGTCCCACACCATCCCCTTCTCATCTTCGCTGCCGGTGGCGGCGATGGGGCGGCCGTCCACCACCCCCGTCGCCACCGCCCGCACCTCGCCGTCGTGGCCGGTGAGGGGTTCGCCGACCTGCTTCCCGTTGGTGAGGTTCCATACCAGCACCGTCTTGTCCCCGCTGCCGGTGACGGCGATGGGGCGGCCGTCCACCACCGCCGTCGCCACCGCCAACACCGAGCTGGTGTGGCCGGTGAGGGGTTCACCGACCTGCTGGCCGGTAGCCACGTCCCACACCCGCACCGACTTGTCCCCGCTGCCGGTGACGGCGACGGGGCGGCCGTCCACCACCCCCGTCGCCACTGTCGACACGTAGTCGGTGTGGCCGGTCAGGGGTTCGCCGACCTGCTTTCCGGTGGTCAGGTCCCACACCCGCACCGTCCCGTCCTCGCTGCCGGTGACGGCGACGGGGCGGCCGTCCACCACCCCCGTCGCCACCGCCCCCACTTCGCGGGTGTGGCCGGTCAGGGGTTTGCCGACCTGCTGGCCGGTGGCCAGGTCCCACACCCGCACCGACTTGTTCCCGCTGCCGGTGACGGCGACAGGGCGGCCGTCCACCACCCCTGTCGCCACCGCCCACACCCAGCTGGTGTGGCCGGTGAGGGGTTTGCCGACCTGCTCACGGGTGGTCAGGTCCCACACCCGCACCGTTTTGTCCCAGCTGCCGGTGACGGCGACGGAGCGGCCGTCCATCACCCCCGTTGCCACTGTCGACACGTAGTCGGTGTGGCCGGTCAGGGGTTTGCCGACCTGCTTTCCGGTGGTCAGGTCCCACACCCGCACCGTCTTGTCCTCGCTGCCGGTGACGGCGATGGGGCGGCCGTCCACCACCCCCGTCGCCACCGCCCGCACCCCGCGGGTGTGGCCGGTGAGGGGTTTGCCGACCTGCTTTCCGGTGGTCAGGTCCCACACCCGCACCGGCTTGTCGCCGCTGCCGGTGACGGCGATGGGGCGGCCGTCCACCACCGCCGTCGCCACCGCCCGCACCCCGCGGGTGTGGCCGGTGAGGGGTTCGCCGACCTGCTTTCCGGTGGTCAGGTCCCACACCCGCACCGGCTTGTCGCCGCTGCCGGTGACGGCGATGGGGCGGCCGTCCACCACCGCCGTCGCCACCGCACCCACCTCGCCGGTGTGGCCGGTGAACGCACACCGGAACCGGGCATCGACATCGCTGCCGGTCGCCCAGTCCACCCCCCACCGCGCCGCCGGTTCACCCTCCACCGGCACGGCACTGATCCGCGCCGACAAGTCCCGGTCCCCGTACCGGGCCGCGTCCAACGCCAGCAACTGCCGCCGCACCCCAGGCGCCGCTCCCCGATGCACACGCGCCGACGCCCGGTACACCGCCGCCGCCAACCGCGCCCCCGGACCCACCCCCGAATCCAG
>NZ_JBCEWQ010000315.1:0-3087 GCF_038448545.1 Streptomyces sp. CLV115 | reverse complement strand
CACATCCTGCACTGGTCGACCTGGCGCCGACGACGACAACACCAGGCCCGCATCAGTCACTACAAACGGCGCGGGCACAGCCCCTGACCTGGCCATCAGTCACGGCAAGCACCGTTGCAGTACTAGATGTATTGACCCGTAGCGTTGTTGGCACGGCTGATGGGTGGGTGTCCGCCCAGTGCGGTGTGGCAGCGGTGGTGGTTGTAGGTGTGGAGGAAGTCTGCCAGGGCTTCGGTGCGCTCGGTGTTGGTGGTGTAGGGCCGTAGGTAGGCCCATTCGTCGAGCAGGGTGCGGTTGAAGCGTTCGACCTTGCCGTTGGTCTGTGGCCGGTAGGCCCGGGTGAGCTTGCCGGCCGCGCCGAGTTCGGCGAGGGCGGCCTTCCAGGCCAGGCCCTTGCGGTAGGCCCAGGCGTTGTCGGTCAGGACCCGTTCGATGCGGGTGATGCCATGGCCGTGGAAGAACGCGGCCGCGCGGGTCAGGAAGCCCGCGCAGGTAGCGACCTTCTCGTCGGGGTGAATCTCGCTGTAGGCGAGGCGGGAGTGGTCGTCGACGGCGGAGTGGACGTAGTCGAAGCCCATGGCGGAGCGGGTGGCCCGGCCGGCCTGGCGGCCCAGGGCCTTGTGGCCGCCGCCGTCGGGGATCCGGCCGAGCTTCTTCACGTCCACGTGGATCAGCTCGCCGGGACGTTCGCGTTCGTAGCGGCGGATGACCACGCCAGTCGGACGGTCGAGCCAGGCCAGGCGGTTGAGCCGGTGGCGCGTCAGGATCCGGTGCACGGTGGAGGCGGGCAGGCCCAGGATCGGGCCGATCCTCGCCGGTCCCAGCTTGCGGTCCGTCCGCAGTCGGCAGACGCGGGCCTCGATGTCGGATGCGGTCCGGTGCGGCGTCGTGCGCGGGCGGCTGGACCGGTCGTGCAGCCCCGGCTCGCCTTCGGTCCGCCAACGCCGGACCCACTTGTGAGCCGTTGCCCGGGATATGCCCATCTCGGCCGCCACATGCGCGACCGGGCGCCCGGAACGCACACGATCAACGAGCAGCCGCCTGCCATGAACGGTCAGCCGGGCATTACGGTGGGACACGAAGACCTCCGTTGTGTGGTGAAGCCTAAGGGCTGTCCCGCAATTCCTGGCGGGCGTGCGACGACAGCTACGGCACCTCGCCGCGTTGTCGGAACGTCCACATACATCCAGTATGTGGACGTCCCTCCGCCTTGCGATGCACCGCATCTGACGCCGCACGCTGTTCCACCAGGAATTGCGGGACAGCCCTTAGCCCCGGCCACCGGCCCCGGCCAGGCGGCGCCTTCGGAAGATCTCGGATGGCCGGATCGCGACCGGGCGATGATGCGCCGACATGAACTGCCGGACAACGATGGGCGGTTCGCCCGTTCGCTGCGGCCCGGTCCGTTCCCTGCGAGGCGGGCTCGCGCCCCGGGACCGACGGCGCCGTGACGCCGCTCCGGTTCGATGACGGGGATTGCGTCGGGTGGCTGGAACACCTGGGGTGCGATCCGAGGAACCCCGGAGCCGGCCGCTGATGAGGCCGTCGATGTGCGATTGCGGTGCGCCGTTCGGCGAGGCCGCCGCACGCACGACGCCGGCCCTCACGACCACAACGGGTCGTGAGGGCCGGCGTCGTATGCGGCTCGACGATTCGCCGACGGTGTCGCGGTGTCGGCGGGGGTGTGCACGAGGAGCCGGCCCGGGTCGGGGCGGTTGTGCGGGCCGTGACGGTGAGGTCAGCAGCTCTGCCAGAGGCGGGTCATGACGCGGACGCCGAAGCGCAGGCCCTCCAGTGGGACGCGTTCGTCCACGCCGTGGAAGAGGCGGCCGTAGTCCAGGTCGTGCGGGAGCTTGAGGCCCTTGAAGCCGAAGCAGCGGATGCCGAGGTGGGTGAAGGCCTTGGCGTCGGTGCCGCCCGGGTTGCAGTACGGGACGGGGTGGCCGTCCGGGTCCTCGGCGCGCACGGCCTCGCACATGGCGTCGACCAGCGGGCCGTCGAACGTGGTCTCCAGCGCGATGTCGTGGTTGACCCACTCGCGGGTCACCGAGGGGAGCAGGAGCCTGTCGACGGTGTCGATCAGCTCCTGCTCGTGGCCGGGGAGGAAACGGCCGTCCACCCGGGCGGTCGCCTTTCCGGGGATGACGTTGGTCTGGTACCCGGCGTTGAACATGGTGGGGTTCGCGGAGTTGCGGAGCACCACCTGCATGAAGTCGGAGACCGGGCCCAGCTTTGCGAGGCTGCCCTCGATGTCGTTCTCGTCGAACTCGACACCGTAGAGGCGGGCCACCTCCTCCAGCAGCGCGCGGACCGGCTCGATCAGACGGATCGGGAAGGTCTCGCGGCCGATCCGGGTGAGTGACTCCGCGAGGTCGGTGACCGCGTTCTCGTCGTTGGGGGACGAGCCGTGGCCGGCCCGGCCGGTCGCGGTGAGCTCCATCCAGGCCATGCCGCGCTGGGCGTTCTCGATCGGGTAGAGGCGCCGGGTGTCGTCGATGGCGAAGGAGAAACCGCCGCCCTCCCCGATCGCCTCGGTGACCCCGGCGAACAGCTCCGGGCGGTGCTCGACCAGCCAGTGGGCGCCGAACTTGCCGCCCGCCTCCTCGTCGGCGAGGAAGGCGAGGACCAGATCGCGCGAGGGCCTGGTCCCGGTGCGGGCGAAGTGACGGGCGGTGGCCAGCATGACGGCCACCGTGTCCTTCATGTC
This sequence comes from Streptomyces sp. CLV115, assembly GCF_038448545.1. NCBI lineage: Bacteria > Bacillati > Actinomycetota > Actinomycetes > Kitasatosporales > Streptomycetaceae > Streptomyces > Streptomyces sp. CLV115. The sequence continues at coordinate 380 of NZ_JBCEWQ010000315.1, read as the reverse complement.
GATCGCGCCGCGCCCCCACAGGTAGCCGTCGCGGATCTCACCGGAGAACGGCGGGACCTGCCACTCGGAGGCGTCGGCCGGGACCACGTCCAGGTGGCCGTGGACCAGGAGGGCGCCGCGCCCGGGGTCGCCGCCCGCGATCCGTGCGATGACGCTGGCACGGCCGGGGGCGGACTCGACCAGCTCGGACTCGATGCCCACCTCGGCCAGGCGGCCCACCACCCAGTCGGCGCTCGCGCGCTCGTTGCTGGTGGGGTTGGAGGTGTCGAACCTGATCAGTTCGGCGCAGAGTTCGACGACCTCGTCCTGGGCCTCGGCGGACGCCGGGACGAAGGAGGCGGCGGTGGGGTCGGGGGTGGTCATGCTGCTCCCACAGGGGT
>NZ_JBCEWQ010000314.1:0-3118 GCF_038448545.1 Streptomyces sp. CLV115 | reverse complement strand
CGGCCCGGCGGGGCGGTTCCGCCGCGCCGGGCCGCCCCGCCGGGCCGCGTTTCGGCCTGCCGCGGGGAGCGGCTCGCGTCACCCCCGGTTCACACCGGCCCAGCCGCCGGAAGGTGAACGGGACGCCGTGCGGCGGGGGCAGCCGGGGGCCGACGGCGTACGCCCGCCTTCTTCCTCCGAAGCCGGGGCGGGCCCGGGCTTCGGAGGAACCGTGTCGCGAAGGCCGCCCGGACCTGTACCGCCCGCATCGCGAAGGCCGCCAGGACCTGCACCGCCCGCATCGTGGAGGCTGCCCGGCGCTGTACCGCCCGCATCGCGGAGGCCGCCAGGCGCTGTACCGCCCGCATCGCGAGGGCCACCCGGCCTTGCACCGCCCGCAGTCGCGAAGGCCACCCAGGCCGCCCGCATCACGCAGGTGCTGGGGACTGCCCGGCGCACGCCGCCCGCAGTCGCGAAGGCCGCCCCGGCCCTACGCCGTCCGCAACCGGGCCAGCGTGGCTTCGAGTTCCGTCTGCGCGGCCCGGCCCGCCGACTCCGCGTCCCCGGCCACCACGGCCCGCACCAACGCGTCATGGGTGGCGTCGCCGTGGTCCGGGTCCTCACGGCGCAGGCCGAAGAGCTCCACGAGGTCGATGAGCCCCTGCCGCAGCGCGGGCGCGAACTCGCCGAAGAGGTCGGTGAGTACGGGGTTGTGCGCGGCGGCCACCACGGCCCGGTGCAGCGCGATGTCCGCGTCGACGAACTCCGCGTCTCCCCCGGCGCCGGCCGCCCGCCGCGCGGTGAGCGCCTCGTCCAGCGCGGACAGGTCCTCGTCCGTGCGGCGCCGTGCGGCCAGCCGGGCGGCCTGGACCTCGATCAGCATGCGCACCTCGTACACATCGGTGATCGCGGCCCGGCGCAGCCTCGTCGGCCAGTCCTCCGTCACCCGGTCGGCGATGACGAAGACGCCCGCGCCCTGCCGGGACCGGAGCAGCCCGAGGGTGGCCAGGGTGCGCACCGCCTCGCGGACCGTGGAGCGGCCCACGCCGAGCGTCCTGGCCAGGGTCGTCTCGCCGGGGATCCGCATGCCGACCGGCCAGTGCCCCTCGGTGATCTGCTCGCGCAGATGGTTCGTGGCCTGTTCGACCAGGGGGCTGGGGCGGAGCGGACCGAGCGAGGACACCGGGATTCACCTGTCAGGTTGTCTGAGGACTTGCTTTCTGGCTACTCTACCGGCCATGACGCACAGCGGTCTCCTTCTTCTCGGCTGCCGCGGCGGGGCCTGAAGCGACCGGCACCCCGCCGCGGGATGCCGTGCTGCGCCGGTCGCATCCGGCGATCCGAGAAGAGCCCTCTTCATGCCCGACCGTCTGTCACCGATGCACGGCTTCCCCACCGTCTGCACCCCGCGCGGTCCCGTGCCCGCCGACGCGCCCCGCTGGAATCCGCAGCGGGCGAGCTCCATGCCCTCGCACCGCTACCGCTCGGCGTTCGACCGCGTCGAGGTACCCCTGACCGGCCGCACCTGGCCGCAGGCCCGTATCGAGCGCGCCCCGCTCTGGGTGCCCGTCGACCTGCGCGACGGCAACCAGGCGCTGGCCGAGCCCATGGACACACCGCGCAAGCGCCGGATGTTCGATCTGCTCGTCGCCATGGGGTTCAAGGAGATCGAGATCGGCTACCCCTCCGCGAGCCGCACCGACTTCGACTTCGTCCGGCATCTGGCCGGGAGCGACGCGGTGCCGGACGACGTCACCGTGGTCGTCTTCACCCCGGCCAGGCCGGACCTGATCGAGCGGACCTTCGAGTCCGTCGAGGGGATGGCCCGCGCGGTCGTCCACCTGTACATCCCGACCGCGCCCGTCTGGCGCGACGTGGTGCTCGGCCGCGGCAGGGCCGAGGTGCACGGCACCGTCATGGAGTCCGCGCGGCAGATGGAACGGCTGGCGCGGGCGCGGCCCGGGGCGGACATCCGGTTCGAGTTCTCCCCCGAGGTGTTCATCCTCACCGAGCCGGACTTCGTCCTGGAGATCTGCAACAGCCTCACCGAGCTGTGGGACGCCTCGCCCGACCGGCCGGTCATCCACAACCTGCCCGCCACGGTGGAGATCGCGACGCCCAATGTGTACGCGGACCAGATCGAGTACATGCACCGCCATCTGGACCGGCGGGACTCGGTGATCCTCTCCGTCCATCCGCACAACGACCGCGGCACCGGCACCGCGTGCGCCGAACTCGCCGTCCTGGCGGGCGCGCAGCGGGTGGAGGGCTGCCTGTTCGGCAACGGGGAGCGCACCGGCAACGTCGACCTGGTCAACCTGGCCCTCAATCTGCACGCCCAGGGCGTCGACCCGATGATCGACTTCTCCGACATCGACGAGATCCGCCGCACGGTCGAGTACTGCAACCGGCTGCCGGTGGCACCCCGCCATCCCTACGGCGGTGATCTCGTGTACACCGCGTTCTCCGGCACCCACCAGGACGCCATCAGCAAGGGCTTCGCCCATCACGCGAGCAGCGGCTCCGAGCTGTGGTCGGTGCCGTATCTGCCGATCGACCCGGCGGACGTGGGGCGTACGTACGAGGCCGTCATCCGGGTCAACAGCCAGTCCGGCAAGGGCGGCATCGCCCATCTGCTGCGGAGCAACTACGGGGTGGACCTGCCGGCCCGGCTGCGCGCGGACTTCTCCCGTACGGTGCAGGCCGCGACCGACGACAGCGGCCTGGAGGCCACGCCCAAGGATCTGTGGGAGCTGTTCGACGCGACGTACCTGGCCCCCGGGCGGGCCGGGAACGTGGCCCTGACCTCCTGGTCCACGGACCGGAACCCGGCCGGTGAGCACCGGTTCATCTGCACACTGCGGGTGGACGACCGGGAGGGCGACTACGAGGGCACGGGCAACGGCCCGGTGTCGGCGTTCACCCGCGCGCTGGCCGCAGCGGGCATCGAGGTGGACATCCTGGACTTCACGGAACAGGCGACGGGTTCGGGGCAGGGCAGTCCGGCGATGGCGTACGTGGAGTGCCGGGTGGGCGGTGAGCTGTGCTGGGGTGCGGGCCAGGACACCTCCGTGCTGACGGCCTCGATCCTGGCGGTGCTGTCGGCGGTGAACCGGGCGGGCTGAGGGCGGACCGGGGG
>NZ_JBCEWQ010000313.1:0-3202 GCF_038448545.1 Streptomyces sp. CLV115 | reverse complement strand
CGGGTGGGGACCTCCGGGTCGGTACGGCAGCGATGGCATGGCTGATGCACTTGCCGACCAGACTTCCCGGCACCCCTGTGGAGTTTTCTTATTGTGTTGTTGACGCAGCAGTCACTGTACCCGGGGCGTGCGGGGCTGTATCCGGTGATCTTCACCTTAAATGTCCGAGGGGCATCCGGCGCGTTGCCGGATGCCCCTCGGGGACGTACTGCTCAGCCTGCCGATCAGTCCTCGGAGGAGGACGACGGCAGCTGGGCCTGGATCAGGCCCATCACCGAGGAGTCGCTCAGGGTGGTGACGTCTCCCACCTCGCGGTTCTCGGCGACGTCCCGCAGCAGGCGCCGCATGATCTTTCCGGAGCGGGTCTTCGGCAGCTCGGCGACCGGCAGGATCCGCTTCGGCTTGGCGATCGGGCCGAGCGTGGCACCGACGTGGTTGCGCAGCTCCGCGACCAGCTCGTCGGAGGGCTCGGCCGTGCCGCGCAGGATCACGAACGCGACGATGGACTGGCCGGTCGTCTCGTCGGCGGCGCCGACCACGGCCGCCTCGGCGACCGTCGGGTGCGACACGAGCGCCGACTCGACCTCGGTGGTCGAGATGTTGTGCCCGGACACGAGCATCACGTCGTCGACCCGGCCGAGCAGCCAGATGTCGCCGTCCTCGTCCTTCTTGGCACCGTCACCCGCGAAGTACTTGCCCTCGAAGCGCGACCAGTAGGTGTCGATGAAGCGCTGGTCGTCGCCCCAGATGGTGCGGAGCATCGACGGCCACGGCTCGGTGAGGACGAGGTAGCCGCCCCCGCCGTCGGGAACCTCGTTGGCCTCGTCGTCGACGACCGTGGCCGCGATACCGGGCAGGGCGCGCTGGGCGCTGCCCGGCTTGGTCTCCGTCACGCCCGGCAGCGGCGAGATCATCATCGCGCCGGTCTCGGTCTGCCACCAGGTGTCCACGATCGGGCACTTGTCGGCGCCGATGTGCTTGCGGTACCACATCCACGCCTCGGGGTTGATCGGCTCACCGACCGAACCGAGGACCCGGAGACTGCTCAGGTCGAACTTGGCGGGGATGTCGTCACCCCACTTCATGAACGTACGGATCGCGGTCGGCGCGGTGTAGAGGATCGTGACGCCGTACTTCTGCACGATCTCCCAGAAGCGCCCCTGGTGCGGGGAGTCGGGAGTGCCCTCGTACATGACCTGCGTCGCGCCGTTGGCCAGCGGGCCGTAGACGATGTACGAGTGGCCGGTCACCCAGCCGATGTCGGCTGTGCACCAGAAGACATCGGTCTCCGGCTTGAGGTCGAAGACCGCGTTGTGCGTGTATGCCGCCTGCGTGAGGTAGCCGCCGGAGGTGTGCAGGATGCCCTTCGGCTTACCCGTCGTGCCGGAGGTGTAGAGGATGAAGAGCGGCTGCTCCGCCTCGAAGGCCTCGGGGGTGTGCTCGGGGGACTGCCGGCCGGTGATCTCGTGCCACCAGACGTCGCGGCCCTCGGTCCATTCGGTGTCCTGGCCGGTGCGCCGGACCACGAGGACGTGCTCGACGCTGTCGATACGGGAGACGGCGTCGTCCACGGCGGGCTTCAGCGCGGACGGCTTGCCCCGGCGGTAGCCGCCGTCGGCGGTGATGACGACCTTGGCGTCCGCGTCCTGGATGCGGGCGGCGATGGCGTCGGCGGAGAAGCCGCCGAAGACCACCGAGTGGGCTGCGCCGATGCGGGCGCAGGCCAGCATCGCGATGGCGGCCTCGGGGATCATCGGCAGATAGACGGCGACCCGGTCGCCCTTGCCGACACCGAGCTCGATGAGCGCGTTGGCGGCGCGGGAGACCTCGTCCTTGAGCTGCGCGTAGGTGATGGCGCGGCTGTCGCCGGGCTCGCCCTCGAAGTGGATGGCGACCCGGTCGCCGTTGCCCGCCTCGACATGACGGTCCACGCAGTTGTACGCGACGTTGAGCCTGCCGTCCGCGAACCACTTCGCGAAGGGCGGGTTGCTCCAGTCGAGCGTCTCGGTCGGCTCCGTGGCCCAGGTCAGGCGACGGGCCTGCTCGGCCCAGAAGCCCAGCCGGTCCGCCTCGGCCTGCTCGTACGCCTCCGCCTTGACGTTGGCGTTCGCGGCCAGATCGGCAGGCGGTGCGAACCGCCGCTCCTCACGAAGCAGATTGGCCAAGCTTTCGTTGCTCACGACATCTCCCATTCCCAGGGTGTCCGTTGTGTCCCGGGGCATAGCTCATCAGGCCAAAGGCCGGGTGACAAGTGTCTGCCCGGAATTGGTTTAGACCTGTGTCTCGTGTATGGAGACACGGCCCCGCATCCACGTGCGGCGCGACGCGGTACGGCGCAGTGCGGGCAGCTGTGCAATGCGCCGCAGAGCGACATGGAGCGGTGCAATGCGCCGCGCCGCAGCGGGGAGGCAGGACCACAAGGTCTCACGGACCGGGGGCGAACGAGGTTCAGACGCCGATGCGTTCCAACTCGCCGGAACCGGGGGTGTCGCCGGGGTCGACGCGGTCGAAGACCTCGTCGAGCTCCAGTCCGCTGCTGGCGCCCTCGGTCAGCAGATAGGCCTGGGCCTCGCCCACGTGGAAGTACATGCCGTGCAGTCGGATCGTGCCCTCGGCGAGCCGCCGGGCCACCGATTCATGTGCCCGCAGATGGTCCAGCTGCTGGACCACATTGGTGAGGCAGAGCTGCTCCAGCGCGTCGGTCGGCAGCCGCCCGGAGATCCGGGCCCAGGCGTGGTGCCGGGACGCCATCCGCTCCAGGCTGGGCAGCCCGTGCCTCAGCCACCGCCAGAGGGATGTGGGCGGAGCCTTCCGGTCCGGTTCGCCGCCGAGCAGCGCCTGCATAGCTCCGCAGCCGGAATGCCCGCAGATGGTGATGGACTCCACCTTCAGTACATCCACCGCGTACTCGATCGCCGCGCCCACCGAGTGGTCCCCGGATTCGGCGTCCGGCAGGGGCACCAGATTGCCGATGTTCCGCACGGTGAACAGGTCACCGGGGCCGCTCGCCGTGATCATGCTGGTGACGAGGCGGGAGTCGGCGCAGGTGATGAAGAGCTGCGACGGGCGCTGCCCCTCGACGGCCAGCCGGGCCAGTTCGTCGCGCACCAGCGGAGCGGTGTTGCGCTGGAACGAGCTCAGACCGTTGATCAGCCGATTGCCGCCGGCCGGGCGGGGGGCCTCGGAAACCGGTCCGGGGGTG
>NZ_JBCEWQ010000312.1:0-3245 GCF_038448545.1 Streptomyces sp. CLV115 | reverse complement strand
CGGCATCCCCGCCCTGCTCATCGCCTCGCTGCCGCTCGACACCGCCCGCCGCCACTTCGCGCCGGGACCGCCCAGGTGACCGACCAGTGCGGGCGCAGCCGCTCCTCGCGGGGGCGGTCGGCGAGCAGCGCGGGCTCCACGGGGCCGTGGTGGGCGACGGTGCGCCAGCGGTTCGTACCGTGCGCGGAGTCCTCGACGTGGGTGTACGGGCCGTGCTCGGAGCGGCGCAGCGTCCGTACGGTGTCCGGGGTCTCGATCACGATCTCTTCGAGGCCGCGCAGGGTGAGCAGCAGGGCGTCGTCGACCGCGTCGAGCAGCCGGGCCACGAGGTCCTCGGCGCCGCCGTCGCGCAGCGGGAGGACGACGACGGTGTCGTACCCGTCGGGTGCGGTGCCCTCGGCGGGCAGCGGGAGCCGGAGCAGCGGTACGTGACCGTCACGGCGGCGCAGTTCGTCGCCGAGGCCGGGGCTGGCGACGGCCGTCCGGGCGGCGAGGTCGCGGGCCTCGGCGAGCGACCAGCGGACACCGCCGTGCCGGCCGACGACGGCGGGCTCGTCACTCACCGCGAGCACGGCGGCGAACCCGACGCCGAACCTGCCGACGGCACCTTCGTGCCCTTCGCGCTTGGCGGAGGCGCGCAGCGTGGAGAGCGACTCCACGCCGGTGGCGTCGAGCGGGGCGCCGGTGTTGGCGGCGGCGAGGACGGCGGGGGTTTGCGGGGTCGCCGGGTGCAGGGTGAGCCGGAGCCGGCCGGGGACCTGCGCGCGGGCGGCGGCGTCGGCGGCGTTCTGCGCCAGCTCGACGACAAGGCGGTCGCGGTAGCCGCCGAGCGCGAGGTCCTCCTCGGCGTTGGCGTCCTCGCGGAACCTGGCGGGGCCGGCGCCCCAGGCGTCGAGCACACCGCGCCGCAGCCGTGCGGTCCCGAACGGATCGGCCCCCTCGGTCGCATTCATGCTCACGCTCTGACTCCGCTCTTTCCGATAGCGCACTGCCCGTGCCGCCAAGTGTGCGCCCGAAGGTACCGGGTCCTCGCACCGGACGGGGCCTGCCGGACAGCGCATCGGCCGGTTCGGGCCCTCGGGCTCGGTGTTTGGCTTCGGCGCTGGGTTCCGGGTCGGCTTCTGCACTGCCTCCGGCCTTGGCTTCCGCGTCGGCTTCGGCACTGCCTCCGGCCTTGGCTTCCGCGTCGGCTTCGGCGTCGGCTTCGGCGTCGGCTTCAGCGTTGCCTCCCGCTCGGCCGCAGGTTGCCGCACCGCCGTCCACGGCAAGGGTTCCGTCCTCGAACGCCGGACGGGCTGGGATTGCCGGGCCGGGGCCGGAGTGGATCGCCCGGCCCTGGTCTGCCGGGCCGGTGCGGACGGCCTGAACGGACGGAAGATCCTCAGATCCTCGGACGTGCGGAAGATCTTCGGGCCGGCACAAGCCTCTCGGACCGCCGGAAGGTCTTCGGACCGGCGTAACCCCCCTCAGAAGCCCCTCGGACCGACGGAAGCCCGTCAGTCCGACGTGGGAACCCCGGACCGCCGGAAGATCATCGGGCCTCCCGGCGACGAGACCCCAGCCCTCGGCGAATTCCCGGGCGGACGGCGGCACCCTGGGCCGCAGAAAGTCCTCGGCCGAGCGACAAGATCAAGCCCGTCCGACGCCCCGAGCCCGTCCGGCAATGGAGGACAGAGCGGTTCGCCGGGGGCGCCCGGCATCCCGCTCAGGCCCGTCCGGCGATCGAGGACGGAACCGGTCCGCCGGAGCCGCCCGCACCCCGCCCGCCGCGGGAAGCCCCACCGCCCCGGGCGCCGCCTACGAGTGGCCGAGGTCCTCCGTGGGCGCGTCCGCCTCCGCCGGGACGGAGCCGGAGTCCCGGGCCGGCCGCAACCGGTACTCGTCCACCTGCATCGTGTCCAGCGCATGCGGCGCCGGCTTCGGCGGCTTCGGCATCACCGCCGCCTCCGAGTGCCCACCGCACCCGTAGGACAGCGACACGACCCGGCCGTCCGCCGGACCGAACTCGTTCGCACACACCCCGAACGCCTGCCGCAGCGAGCCCGCCAACGGCACCAGGAACGCGCAGGTCACGCACGAGGCCGGGGCCGCCTGGGCCATCGGCGTCTTCGCGCCGAACTCCTCGTCCCACCGGTCGGCCGCCGCATGCAGCCCGTACCGGGACAGCACCCGCGCCCGCCGCATGCCGAGCTCGTCCGCGACCGACGCGATCGAGCCCCGGCTCGTCGTCGCGGGGCGGGTCGTCAGCTCCGCGTCCTCCGCGTCGACGAGGTCGGCCATCTCCTGCGAGACCTCGGAGACCGCGGAGTTCGGCGGCGGCTCGTCCTCGCCGGTGTAGCCGGGCTCCAGACGGATGTCGTCCGCCTCGGTGGGCAGCAGATCGCCCGGTCCCATGTCGCCGGGGCGCAGCCGCTCGCTCCACGGCACCCACTCCGGGGCGAGGATCGCGTCACTGCCGGGCAGCAGCACCGTTTCGTCGAGGGTGACGTTCTTCGCGCGGGAGGCCCGGGCGACCGTCACCGCCCAGCGCCAGCCCCGGTAGCCGGGTTCCTTGCACTCGAAGAAGTGCGTGACGACCCGGTCCCCCTCGGAGACCACGGCCACATGCTCACCGACGACCCCCGGCGCGGCTGCCTCCTCGGCCGCCGCGCGGGCCAGGTCTACCGCCTCGGCGCACAGACGGTCGGGAACAGGGGTACGGGCCGTACGGCTTCGCGTCGTCGCAGCACTCACAGGTCTCGCTTCTCTCCTACGCCAGTCTCACGAGCGCGCCAGCACATCCATCGATTTCGGCCATGACGGGTGGGGGCGGAGCGGACCTGGGGGCCGCGTCGACGTCCACACCCGTTACTGCCTGCCTCGGGCACACCTTCTGCAACCCATTCTGCGGGATCGCCGAGAGGCGCGCGGCCGAGAACAACCGCCGGTGGCGCGCTACGCACGCTACCCTCTCCGCCGCCCCCCGCCCACCTGCCCGTCCCAAACAACGCCGGATCCCGTGCCGAACAACGCCGGATCCGGTGCCGAACAACGCCGGATCCGGTGCCGGACAGCCCCGGATCAGGGGGCGGACAGCCCCGTGTCCGGCGCCGTGTCGCCCGCGAGAAACACCCGCAGGAACCCGCGAGGAACGCCCCCCGGAACCCGTGCCGAACAACGCCGGGCCTCAGAAGGGACGCCCGCGTCGCCCACAGAGAGCGCCCGCCGGAACCCGCATCAGGCCGCCGCCCGGGGCCTGCCCCGGC